>JAGOCL010000236.1 GCA_017998755.1 Spirochaetota bacterium
TAAACTAAACCGCTACGTAACTCAAGAGGAGTGTTATCTTGATTTTCAGGCGCCGGAAGTTGTCGTGGATGGTAAAAATATATTCATCGCAGTGGCGGACGGATTTCAAAGCAGTAACGAGATAATATCGATATCGGCGATCGGACTGTACTCGATGATTTTCAAACCTAAAAAAGATTTCAGCAAACAAGTCGGCGGCCCAATACGCATAGGGGAGATTATCGGCAAATTGACTTACGAAGGTTTTAAAGACGGTATATGGAACGGGTTGCGCAATTTTTTCTCTATTGTGTCGTATATATCTTTAGCTCTGGCGTTTTTTAATTTATTGCCTTTTCCGGCCGTCGACGGCGGACATATAATTTTGAATATTTATGAAATAATAACGCGTAAACAGATAAGTTTGAAGGTATTATCGGTTATTAATTTTGTCGGATTTGCAATACTTATAACTCTTTCGATAATGGTTGCTTTTTTAGACGTATCAAGTTTGATAAAAGGCGGATAAATTATTGGATAAATCCCGAATATGGTATATATTATAACTTAAAATTTGTTAAATTTTACTCAAACGTTATTATTATTAATGATTTTTACCGAAGTATAAATATAGCTATTTATCGCGGAGAGATAAAGATGGTTAAGATTGGTTTTCAAACGTCAAAATATAACGAACTTTCAATAATTCAGGAACTTGATTACTCCAATAAATACAGACTTAAGAATTTCGAGATATTTCTTGACAATTCTTTACCCTCAAATTTCTCAAAACATGAGTTGGAAACTATAATTAAATATAAAAAGAGGGGATTGGAGTACTCCGTACATAGCCCGATTTATAGTTATATAAAAAAAGAAGATTATATAGACGAAGTTATAAAATTTTGTATAGATATCAAAGCCGCTTATCTGACGGTACATTTCAATCAGTTGTCCTATGAAATAATAGAATATTTGATCAAAAATCTTAAAAAAACAGATTTGTCGATAGAAAACGTTATTCCCGACGGACATTCGTTGTATGATATCAATTATATTGATTTTATGAAGATATGCTCCGAGAAATACAAAGTTTATTCTACGCTAGATATAGGGCACTGCGTAATAAACGGTTACGATCCTATCGAATATAGCGAACTTTTATCCCAAAATGATATAAAGGTACTCTCAGTTCATCTTCATAATAACGATAAGATATCCGATACTCACCAATCGCTGGAGAAAGGGTTAATTGATTATCAATCTGTTATACCGCATTTGATAAAAAAAGTAAGATCAGATTATTACGTTATCGAACACTGGAGCGGCAACGAAAGATCGCTTAAATATTTCTTGGATATAATCAATTATAATAAATTATTATAATACATATATCAACTTCCGAATTTATTAGAATCGCGGTTTAATATAGAAAATAATAAAAATTCTTTTAGCGGCAATCTAAAACGGCGCAATTATTATTGATTTAAAAAAAAAATATAGTAAAATAATTATTATAAAGTAATCTAGGGGTAAAGTATGTCTAACAAAGGAGCGTTTGTTACCGGCGGAAGTAGAGGTATCGGCAAAGCGGTTTGTATTATGCTTGCCAGAAACGGCTACGACGTTATAGTTAATTATAGAAGCGCCGAGAGCGCCGCTTTGCAAACAAAGTCTGAGATTGAGAAGTATAACGTAAAATGTACTTTGCTTCAGTTTGATATTGCGGATTTTAAAAACGCTCAAGATATTATCGAAAAAGAGATAGAAACAAACGGTAAAATAGAAGTATTGATATTGAACGCCGGTATAAGAAAAGACGCCCTATTTCCGGTAATGAAAACCGAAGAGTGGGAGAGCGTCGTAGACACTAATCTCAAAAGTTTTTATTATATAGCCAAACCTATAGCGACGTCAATGTTTCATAATAAATACGGTAAGATAGTCGTAATGAGTTCGACTTCTGGTCAGACAGGTATGACCGGGCAAGTCAATTATTGCGCTTCAAAATTCGGTATAATAGGCGCCGCCAAATCGCTGGCGGTAGAGCTGGCCAGAAGAAACGTCAACGTTAATATTGTCGCTCCGGGGTTTGTTGAAACTGAAATGACGGCGGACTTGAAAGACAGATACGAGGATATTAAAAAGAGCATCCCTCTGAGACGTTTAGCGACCGCCGAAGATATATCAAACGTTGTGGAATTTTTAATTAGCGATAAAGCTTCGTATATAGTCGGTCAAGTTATTCCGGTCAACGGCGGACTTCTTACTTAAATCATCCCTTTAGTTTTTGCATAGTTTTATTTGTGTTGATATGCGTTATCGCCAAAGCTATAGCGTCCGCCACGTCGTCTTGTTCTTGCGCCTTATCCAGTTTTAAAATGATTTTTACCAGACTTTGTATCTGTTCCTTTGTCCCTCTTCCATATCCGATCAGCGCCTGTTTGACTTGAAGCGGGGTGTACTCGTATATAGGAATGCCTCTTTTTTGCAGTTCTAAAAGAATAACGCCGCGGGCTTCAGACACTAAAAGAGCGTTAGTTACGTTTCTGGCGAAAAATAGCCTCTCAACCGACGCAAAATCAAATTTATACAGAGATAGAATTTGCGATAGTTCTTCGCTTATGATTAATAATCTTTCGGGGGTAGTCAGTTTAGAGCTTGTTTTTATCAATTTGTCGAACTCAAGGCGTAATTTTGAACCGTTATGTTCGACAATACCGACCCCGATCCTCTCTAGTCCCGGATCGATACCTATAGTAAACATTACGCCTCGTTGTAATCGTCGGGGATTTTCATGTTATTATAAACGTTTTGAACGTCGTCGAGATCTTCCAATTTCTCAATAAGACTTAATACTTTCTCGACTTTATCCGCAGGAACGTCTTGATAACTGTCCGGTATCATAGAGATCTCGGCTGAATCGTGCGCGATATTTTTATCGTTAAATGCGTTTAGTACGTTTTCAAAATTTTCGGGGGTTGTGTAAACGTAAATATAGTCGTCCTCGGCGATAATATCGTCTGCTCCGGCGTCGATCGCTATATCCATCGCTTTTTCTTCGGATATTTGCGATGTTTCAAAAGTTATAAGCCCTTTTTTGTGAAACATATATGAAACGCAACCGGAAGCTCCTAAATTGCCCCCGTTTTTTGTCATTGTGGATCGAACGTCGCTTGCGGTTCTGTTTTTATTGTCCGTCATTATTTCCATAAGTATCGCGACTCCGTCGGGGGCGTAACCTTCGTAATAAAACTCTTCATATATTACGTTATCAAGCTCGCCGGCGCCTTTTTTTATCGCCCTCTCCATAGTATCTTTAGGCATATTTGCCTCTTTTGCTTTAATAACCGCCGTCCTAAGTCTGGGGTTGCCTTCAGGGTCTCCGCCCCCCATTCTCGCGGCGATAGATAGTTCTCTGATGATCTTGGTAAATATCTTACCTCTTCTCGCGTCGTTAGCCGACTTTTTATGTTGAATGTTTGCCCATTTGCTGTGTCCGGACATAAAAAACTCCTTTATAATCAACCGATACAACGTATAAAAAATGCGCTACGGTATATAAACTAATCGAAATATTGTTTCAATAAATTACAGCGCCGCACTATTATAAATAATGAGAATTTATAATATATTTGGAGAAAAAAGTCAATAATCTAATGTATTATTCCAATACCAATTTAGAAAATCGTCTAAAGAGTTTTCGAAAAAATTATAAACAATAAATGCGGCTTCTTTGCCTATATATCTATAGTGCCACGGCTCGTAAGCGTAACCGGTTTTCTCTTCCATACCTTCGGGATAAGATAGAATAAAGCCGTATTTATAGGCGTTTGCATAAAGCCATAATCCCTCTTTACTCTTTCCAAAAGATTCGTCAAGCCGGTTAAAATCAATAACAGTTCCCAATTGATGTTGCGACGCTCCCGGTTTTGCGCTGACTCTGTCCGCTTGTTTAACTCCGAGTATCTTTTTCCAGTTGTTATAAACGGCTTTTTGAGTATAGTACGATCTGTATGCTGATATAATGGATAATTTTATGTTCGCGGTCTCAGCGTCGAAAAACATATCGTAAAGATCGTCTATAAGTATTTTTCTTAGTTGAAAAGATTCTTTATTTGACGGGAATTCTTTAGTCAACATGACCAGATCGATCGGTTCGTAATTGGGTTGAAGAAGATTAGTTTTATTGACAAGCATAATCAGTTCTTCGTCTTGTTTTATAACATCTAGAGCTTTGAAGAAATATTCTTTATCTTTCTTATTTCTTAAATTATTTTTAGCCATACCGGGGAGAGTATTGAAGATTTTCTTACGGTTATCGTCTTTATTGTCGCTTTGAAAAATTATATCAAGGAAACCTGAGTCGTAAATAGTAGACGCAAAATCTATTTTTACAAGAGACTCTATTATTTTTTTTATTTCGTTTGTTTCCGCGTCGGTTTTTGTTTTTAATTCGATAGTAGCCGACGCGATATGATGTTTATTTGACAACCATGCCGTTAATTCGCCGTAGGAATCGTAATTAAGACTACTATTGCGATATGAGGAGTTTTTTCTTAATATTTCATACAATTCCAGATTAAATTTAGAGCTATCGCCGGGAACTATCGCGTCTCCTCTTGAGTGTAAGCTAATCGCAGCAATTTTAAATTTATCTTTTATCGACTCAAAAAACGTTTTTAAACATAAAGATTCCGGTTCGCTAAACGGAGCGGACCCGGCCGACAAAACGTTATTAAAAAAAATATATGTAGGTTTCCATTTATCCGTTTCAAAATTTCTATTCAAATCAACGTCGTTATCGTTTAGCCTTCTATCTCTAGCGAGCCCGTCGGGATTTGCTTCAGGGATAATCCAAATCGATTTATCCAAGACGTCAAT
>JAGOCL010000237.1 GCA_017998755.1 Spirochaetota bacterium
AAGTAGATATTAATATATCTGATTTAACAGATGATACAGACAAATCTGATAATTATCTTTTAGGGGTATTGACAAATATTTTAATAACCGTTTATTTTAAAATAAATACCCCTAAAGCAGGAGAGAAAATAAAAAATGAATTTAAGGAAAGATTAGAGAAGTTATTGCAATTAAAAGATAACTTCAAAAAATATATAATAGAAACTTTAGTGTCATATTTAAATTCTTTATTTTTAATCGATAGCGACTGGACAGAAAAGAATTTAATCTACTTATTTAATTGGAACAATGAGGAATTATCTTTTTTCGCTTGGAAAGGATTATTAAATTGTAGTAAATTTAATTTTGAGGTAATATTTAGATTAAAAGATTATTTATTAAAATCTTTTAATTATTATGAAAGATTTAAAGGTGCTAAGAATTATATGGTAAATTTCTTTGTATTTACTACAATAGAATTTTCGAGTGAAAACAGAAAACTCTATAAGGATAAAGAAGTAAGAGATATTTTAAAACTTGATAATAATGAAATAAGAGAAACAGTTTTACAATATATTCAAAATCGTTTAAGAAATAATAATCCAGATGAGATATGGGAAAAGGAAATAAAAAATTGGATAAATAAATATTGGCCTAAAGACGCCAAATTTAAAACAACTGAATTAAATAACTCCTTTATTAATATCATCTTTTTATTGGATAAATATTTTCAAGAAGCGACTAATATTTTAATAAAATTTATTAAGATAGATAATAATGATAAATATCATTCGATTTGGTATATGTATGATATAGAGGAAAAAATTACTAAATATCCAAATGAAATTTTGATTATATTAAAGAACACATATTCAAAGAGAATTGATATGCATTCTATGGAAGAACTTAAAAAAAACTTAGTAAAAATAAAAGAAAATGATATAAATATATTGAATAACGAGAATTTTATTTACTTAGCAGAAAAGTTGAAGAAAAAAGGAATTGAAATAGGTTAAAAATTTTTAATATTTTAGGAGAGGAATAAACAATGGAAGAATATTTTAAGATATTTTATAATGTTAGTGGATTATATTTTCAACAATATTTAAGGAATATAATTGAAAAATATCCAAACGATAATATACATAATGGATTATCAATGTTTTTAGGACAATATGCTTTTCAAAGACAAGGAGCAGATATAAGTTATTCTCATGCAGCACTTGATACAGTAGAGGAATTTAGGAATAAACATGATCATATTTTACCCGAAAATTTTTGGAATTGTTTTAAAAATAAACTTAAAAGTCAAGGATTAAATCATAGAAATAATCCTTTATATCCGTCAACTAATCCTGATCATATACAAAGAATTATTAATAATAAATACTCTCTTCCTGAATTATTACAAACAGAAAAAATTATCGAAAGTCTTGATAGCTATTTATTAAATTTGATAAGAAGAGAAAACAATTTAGAATCTGCATACAATTTTTTAATGAAAATCCGAGGAATTGGGTCGAAAATTGCACGATTATATTTGAGAGATATTTTAGTAAAAAATAAAATTAATAATGTTGATAATGGGCAATTGGCTTTGCCTGTTGATGTGTGGATAGAAAGAGTAATAAAGTTACTATCAAATAATAATAATCTAACAAAAGAAGAAATATCAGAAATTATATTAAATAACTCTAATGATGTTTTAACTGCTTGTAAAATTAATCAGGGGATTTGGTATACTTGCGCAAATATAATTAAAAGTGAATACAGATTAAATCATTGTTTAAATGATATTGAATATTTAACTAATAAAATTCAAGAATATAAAGAAGAAATTATTAATTTAAGTAGAGTATGTGAAGTAGGAAATTAATATTTTAATAGAAAACTTAAAATCAAAGGAATAAACGATGAATGAAAGCATAAAAGAGTATATCGCAAAGATAGGAAAATTATTTGGGCAGGGGATAAGCACGGAGCATAGTTACAGAGGGGATTTGCAGGTTTTATTAAGGTCTCTTTTTCCTGAGATTACTGTAACCAATGAACCGAGACGGCAGAAATGCGGAGCGCCGGATTATATTATTCAGATAAAAGATGTTCCGATAGGATATATTGAAGCCAAAGATATAGCTGTTGATCTTAATAAAACCGAGAAATCAGAACAGATGGAGAGATATTTAGCGAGCTTACAAAATCTTATTTTAACCGATTATCTGGAGTTTAGGTTCTATAGAAACGGATTAAAAATCGAATCAGTCAAACTTGCCGTAATTGAAAAAGGCAAAGTAAAAATCATTCAAGAAAATATTGATAAGTATCTCAGGTTAATTGAAGAGTTTTGCAGGTATAGAGGGCAGACAATCAAATCTTCGGAGAAACTTGCCGTGATTATGGCAAAAAAAGCACGGATGATGGAAGAGGTAATTTATAAAGCGGTTACTACCGATGATGACGAGGATAATTCATTAAAAGACCAATTAAAGGCATTCAGACAGATTCTTATACATGACCTTGGCGAGAAAACATTTGCCGATATCTATTCTCAAACTATTGCATACGGAATGTTTGCGGCGCGGCTACACGATAAGACGCTTGACACATTTTCAAGACAGGAAGCAAGAGAGTTGATACCAAAGACAAATCCCTTTTTAAGAAACCTTTTTGATTATATATCAGGAGTTCAACTTGACGACAGGGTTGTGTGGATAGTTGATGATTTGTCGGATATTTTCAGGGCAACCGATCTTAACGAGTTATTAAAGGACTTTGGTAGTAAAACAGGACAGACCGACCCTTTTTTACATTTTTACGAGACATTTCTTGCCGAGTATGACCCGGCACTCAGGAAATCAAGAGGCGTTTTTTATACGCCGGAGCCGGTTGTAGGATTTATAGTCAGGGCGGTTGACGATATATTAAAAGAACAATTTGGTATCTCTCAGGGGCTTGCCTGTACCGAAAAAATCAAGATAAAACTTGAAAATGACATCGGGAAAATGGTAGAAAAAGAGGTTCATAAAGTCCAGATACTTGACCCTGCAACCGGAACGGGAACATTTCTTGCCGAGGTAGTTAAGCATATTTACAAGAGTTTTAAAGGACAAGAGGGGATTTGGTCAAACTATGTAACCGAACATTTGATACCGCGATTAAACGGATTTGAGATATTGATGGCGTCCTATACGGTGTGTCATCTTAAACTTGAACTCCTTTTACAGGAAACCGGATATAAACCAAAAGACGAGGGGAAGATAAACAGATTGAGAGTATTTCTTACAAACAGTCTTGAAGAACCCCATCCCGATACCGGTACTCTTTTTGCAAGTTGGCTTTCCCGTGAAGCGATCGAGGCAAACGCAGTAAAGAGAGATACACCTGTAATGGTAGTAATTGGCAATCCGCCGTATAGCGGAGAGAGTGCGAATAAGGGCGAATGGATTATGAAACTCATGGAGGATTACAAAAAAGAGCCCGGAGGTGTTGATAAACTCGATGAAAGAAATCCAAAATGGATAAATGATGATTATATGAAGTTTATCAGATTTGGACAATACTTTATAGAGAAGAACGGAGAAGGAATACTGGCATATATAAATCCTCACGGATTTCTTGATAATCCAACATTTAGAGGTGTAAGATGGAATTTATTAAAAACATTTGATAAGATATATACGATAGATTTACACGGGAATTCAAAGAAAAAAGAGGTCTGCCCCGACGGAACGCCTGATGAAAATGTTTTTGATATACAACAAGGGGTGAGTATAAATCTCTTTATTAAAACAGGCAAGAAGAAAAAAGATCAATTGGGGAAAATATTTCATTTTGATCTCTTTGGTAAAAGAGAAGATAAATATACTTTTTTAAATAATAATTCCATTAAAACCGTTCCTTATAAACTACTTGAAAATACATCGCCGAATTATTTTTTTGTATCAAAAGATTTTGATGAATTGAAAGTTTATAACGAGGGTTTTTCGGCTGTTGAGTTATTTCCTGAAAATAATGTTGGAATAGTAACTGCGAAAGATTCAATCTTAATAAATGATAAAAAAGAAGATTTAAAGAAAAATGTTGAAGAATTCTATCAAATAAAATCAGATAATAATTTTATAAAATGTATTTCATATCGCCCATTTGATAATAAGTATGTGTATTATGATACAAAAAAAATTGAAAGGGCAAGAGAAAAAATAATGAAGCATTTTATTAAGGGTGAAAATATCGGATTAACGACTATTCGAATTAACAAAGAAAAAGAGTTTAATGGTCTTTTTATTACAAATAATATTGCTGATGCGAGGCTAAGCGATAGATTTATTACTTTCGTCTTCCCCCTCTACCTCTACCCCGACGACGATTCTCTCGAAAAGGAGAGAAAACCAAATCTTAACCCGGAGATAGTCGGGAAAATCGCGGAGAAATTGGGGCTGACATTTGTTAATGAAAAAGAGGAGATTGCGGAAACATTCTCTCCGCTCGATATTCTTGATTACATATACGCAGTTTTACACTCTCCAAAATACAGAGAGAAATATAAAGAGTTCTTAAGGATAGATTTTCCACGCGTTCCATACCCTGAAAACAAAGAGATATTTTGGAAAATGGTAAAATACGGCGGAGAGTTAAGAAAGATACATCTTCTTGAACATCCGGTTGTAAATAATCTTATAACAACATATCCGATAAACGGAAATAATACAGTTGATAAAATAAATTTCGACTCTGCTCAATGTTCAGGTGGAACGGGTAAAGTATGGATAAACGCTACTCAATATTTTGATAAAGTCCCGGAAGTCGCATGGAATTTTTATATCGGCGGATATCAGCCTGCTCAAAAATGGTTAAAGGATAGAAAGGGTCGAACGCTCGGA
>JAGOCL010000238.1 GCA_017998755.1 Spirochaetota bacterium
AATAGAGGATGAGCGATGGAATAGACGATGGAGCGAAAAACTTGATTGCCAAAAAAGAGAGCTCTATCGATATCGTCGAGAGGTATCGAAATATCTTGAGACAATTTGATCATATAAAAAAGCCCTTTGTATGTCGATAAAAACAGGGTCGCTATACTTCCGGCGATGTAACATTTAAAGGCGATTCTAAGTCTTTTGACTCTTCCCTTATTTATTGCCAGATTGTTTTTCACGAAATTCGTAGCAAAAGCAAGGATCATAGGAATGATAAATCCGATGATTATAATATGACCGTGTAGGTTAGACATATTTCTTTCCGCAAAAACCTGTACTTCCATAGGTATAGATTTGAAAATTACTTTAGCCGTTATTTGGTTGATAAATCCGATAGCAAGTCCGACAATTAGCATAATAATTGAGAATCTGATTAAAAAAACTATGGTTTTGTTCATTTTTTCTTGCATAATTTACCCCTTCGGATTTAAAATATTTGATATAATACCATTAAAAATTAAATATATCAACGCCGGATTATTTAAATTTAAATATTTTATTTAAAATAAAGAATATTAAAAATAAAATTCCATTGAATAGTACGATTGTAGCTCCCGTCGGGGCGTTAAAAACAAAAGATGAAAATATTCCGATTATAACCGATAATAGCGATATTAATACTGAAAATATGATCATGGATTTAAAACTACGCGCTATTTGAAGAGAGGTTATCGCCGGGAAAATGATTAAACTAGATATTAACATCGCCCCGACGATTTTTATTCCGACAACAATTACAATAGATTGAACTACGCTGAACGTTAAGTCCAACATTTTGACGTTTATACCGGATATGCGCGCGTAGTCTTCGTCGTAAGAGATCAGAAACAGGTCGTTGAAAAAAATTATAATGAGAACTATCGTTATTAATGAGGCGGCTATAGAGAGCGCAGTTTCAACTTGACTGATAGCCAATATGCTTCCAAAGAGGTAGCTGTATATATCGATGTTAAATCCCGAACCGACGCTAACTATTAATACTCCTACTGCGATGCTGATTGAAGATACAAGTCCGATCGAAGAGTCGCTATATATATGAGCGTGGCTTGCGAGTTTGTTGATAAGAATTGAAGCCATTATAACTAAAGGGATGGATATAGTAAGCGGAGATAATCCTAATAGAAGAGCCAAAGAAGCTGTGGCAAAACTTACGTGGGATAGCCCGTCGCTAACGAGAGACTTCCTTTGAAGCACCAAAAACACTCCCAATAAAGCGGAGCTTATTGCGAGGAAAGTTCCGGATAAAAGCGCTTTTTGGATAAATTCGTATTGAACGGATTTGATAAGAAGCAAAATTATTTCCATATTAGTTATGCCTCTGACAAAAAAAATGTTGAGATATATCCCCAAAATATTTAGTCATATCGTTTGAATGGCAGAATTCTGGAAAAGTTCCGTAAAATATTACGACTCGATCTAGATAAAGGATTTTTCTGGCAAATTTACCGACCGCGCCAATATCGTGCGAAACAAGAATAATAGTCTTATTCTCTTTTTCATTCAACTCTTTTATAGAATTGTAAAAGAAATCTCTGCTGTTTGGATCTAGCGCGGTCGTTGGTTCGTCAAGTATCAAGATATCCGGGTCGCTGATAAGCGCCCTGGCTAAAAGAGCTTTTTGAATCTGACCTCCGGAAAGTTTACCGATAAGTTTAAATTTAATATCTTCTATACCTAATTTTTCAATTATTTTATCTACTTTTTCGTTATCGGTTGAAGAGTGTATTCTAGGGCTTTTTTTGTTTATCAATAGTCCGCTTCTGATAACTTCGCGTACGTTGGACGGAAACTTTGAATCGGCTATAGATATTTTTTGTTGAAGATAACCGATTTTTTTTGTTGAAAATTCTATTTTTCCTTCGCTTTTTTCAACAAGACCTAATAAAGTTTTGATTAGAGTCGTTTTACCCGAGCCGTTTGGTCCGACGACGGCTATATAATCGCCTTTGTCTACGGTGAAATTAATATTGTCCAATATTATCGCGTTCTGATACTTTACCGATAAATTTGTAACCGCTATTTGTTTCATTATTGGTATTTAAGACCTTTCTTTAATTTTTCGAGATTTTCTTCCATTATGTTTATAAAAGACGTTTGATCCTGAAACTCTTTTTTAGAAATATTGTGAGCTCCGTGAAGTAATTCCAGTTTAACGCCCGTTTCCGAGGATATAGCTTCGGCGACTTTCGGACGTAAGAGCTCTTCAAAAAAAATGTACTCAATTTTATCTCGTTTGATCATATCTATCATCGACGCTATAACTTGCGGAGAAGGTTCGGCGTCGGTCGTAAAACCGCGATACGGCGATATGTGGTTTAGCCCGTATCTTTTTGTCAAACGTCCGAAAGCAAAGTGTCCGCCGGTTATAATAGTTTTTGATTGGCATCTTTTTATGACGGCGGTATAGTTTTTATCAAGCTCGATTAGTTTTTCTTTATAAATTCCGGCGGAATCTGAATAATAGTCAGAATTTAGCGGATCAATTTTGATTAATTCGGTCAGTAATTTGTCGACTATTTTTTGGCATATCTCAAAATCGAGCCAGATATGCGGATCTTCGGAAAGATCGTTATGATCGTCGCTATCTGTATCCTCCTCTTCGTCATGGCTATGGCCGGATTCGGTAAGATTTACCCCTTCCGAAGCCTTTATTATAGAAATTTTTGAATTTCCGGTTGAATTAATTATCTCTTTTGCCCATGGCTCCAGATACTCTGAAATATAAATAAATATATCTGAAGAATTTATTCTAATAAGATCCATCGGTTTTGGTTCGTACGAGTGTATGTCGGTACCCGGAGGTAATATCATTGAAACTTCGACTTTATCTCCGCCAACCGCTTTTGCAAATTCGTATAAAGGGTAAACGCTCGACGATATGGAGATTTTCCCGGACGTTTCTTTCTTAATACAAGAAAATAACAATGTAATAATCAGGAGAAACGCAATAAGAAGTTTTGTTTTTTTTAAAGACATATAACTCCGTTTAGTTCTAAATGTTAACATGGAAATAACAATTTCGAAAAATCCGATTATGTATTACGATCGGTTAACATTTTAATTTAAACATTCAAAAAAGTCAATCGATTTAATTATATCGAGTTCAATAAATAGAAAAAAATATTTTATTGATTTTGCAAATTATTTGTAGTAATATAAAAAATAGTTAATATTTGAAATGATTTGACTTCTTAAAATCTATAAGCTGGGTATCGGGGAATTATGAAAAACTTAAAAGTATTAATTGTCGACGACTCTGAAATGAATTGCGATCTCATGGAGCGAATTTTAAAGAAGTTATATACCGTCAAAAAAGCTTACAGCGGAGAAGAGGCGATTGAAACGATTTATTCTACTTATTTTCCGGACTTGATACTATTAGACGTTAGTTTGCCGGGGATGTCTGGGTTCGAAGTTTGCGAGACTTTAAAAAAAGATCCTAAGACTTCGGATATACCGATCATTTTTATAACAGGATATACAAATAAAAAAGATATAGTGCAAGGATTAAATCTCGGCGCCGTTGATTACGTAACCAAACCTTTTGATATCGACGAGCTTTCTTTAAGAGTAAAAACTCACATGGAGCTAAAATTATCCAAAAAAAAGATCGTTGAGATAAATACTATTCTTAATAACGAGTTAAAATGGGCTGGAGAACTGCAAAAGAAAATAATTGAAATCGATTTACCGGAGTCGGATAAAATATCTTTCAACATTGATTATCAGGCGTTGCCGCAGTTGAAATGCGGGGGGGATTATTACGATATTTTTAAGTTTTCAGACGACGAATTCTTGGTTTTACTTGGCGACGTAACCGGACATGGTTTGAAATCGGCTTTTATCACGATGATATTAAAAGCGGTTGTTTACCACGACTACATTAAGAATAATCAAAAAATATTTGATATTTCCGATTTTTTTTATTGGTTAAATAGCCGGCTTAATTTCGAATTACAACGAATTCCCGAGATATTTGTCGCTTTTGCCGGTATTCATATAAACTTAAAAGAGATGAAGCTCTATTACTGTAACGCGGGGTTACCCGGTCTTTATATTAAAAGAAAGGATAAAATAATTTCAAAAAAGCTCGAAGGCATGCTACTCGGTATCGAGCCGGATCAGAGATACGGTAAAGAAGTAATAGATATTATGACCGGAGATAGAATTATATTTTTTACCGACGGGCTTAATGAAATCGGTACAAGTCACGACGATAGTTTTTTAGACGAGGTTTTTCTGGCGATCGACGACGATGAAAACTTCAACAAAGCGACCTTCATTAAAGTAAAAGAGCTTTTCAACGCCGATTCATTTCTTGACGACGTAACTCTTTTGACTATGAAAATAATGTAATTATTTTATGAAATTAAATACCCGCGAATTCTTAATATTTGCTTGAGCTATAAAAGAATTACTCGTTTCAAGCAATATCTTATTCTTTGCGTAACTTACCGATACATCCGCCATATTTGCGTCGCGTATAATCGATTCGGCGCTTTGAAGGTTTTCCGCTTCGGATAAAATTTTTTTGAGAGCCGACTCAAGTCTGTTTTGATAAGCGCCGAGATCGGCTCGTTGGCTGTTAAGTTTTCTTATTGCAGAATCTATATCGACAAGCGAAGCGTTTGAATTAGATTCGTTTTTGAGAGATAACATATTATTTGCCGAGTCTCTCAATTTTAGAGCTTTAGAGGTTACGGTTCCTATAAAGAATTGTTCCCTCTGATCCATGCCCGCTCCTAAATGAAACCACATTGAAGAAGTCGTATTATTCGCCGATTTGGTCAGG
>JAGOCL010000239.1 GCA_017998755.1 Spirochaetota bacterium
TGCCGGGGTAAGGACTGAATTTTGATAAAAAATCAAAAGCGCTCCTAACGTCCTCGATCTTAATACCTAAATTCTTAGCGATTAAAGCGTCTTTTCTGTTTATCATCAGATCAAAATATTCGTTCACGATTATATAGGCGTTTCTATCAAGCTTCCCTTCCGGAACAGTTTCAAGTTGGTATAGTAGAGCCGATCTAACGTCTTTTGAAGCGATACCGACCGGATCAAATAGCTGTATGCTTTCGAGTATGTCGCGGGCTTTAGCTAACTCTTCAGGAGAAAAAATCTCCTCAAGCTCGTATTTGAAAAAGCCGTCGTGATCTATCAAGCTGATAATCGTTTCGCCTAATATCCGTTCTTTTTCGTTGAGATTCAGTCCTCTAAGTTGCCATAAAAGGTGATCGCTTAGCGTTTCTTTTACGGATATTACCCCTTCGAGGAACTGTCTTTTTGTATCGAGTTTGCCGGAGTTTGGAGAAACTCCGGAGCTTATTTCGGCGCTAGAGGAATCAAGAAATTTTGTGTTATCGTCGGAAAAGGTGTTCTCAATGTTGTAAAGACTTTGATCCGCTTCTTTTTTTTTATTTTTTTTGTAATCGATTTCTAAAGCCGGATTTTCTAAAAGCTCTTTGTTTATTTTTTCAAGCAAATCGATAGACGAAAGCTGTATGATCTCAAGAGATTGCAACATCTCGGGAGATAACGATAATTTCTGACTTAACTGCGTCTCGATCTTTTGATATAAATCCACATTTTCACCTTAGAAATATTGTTAATTCATTCTAAAATATTTTTAAAAAAAAAGGAAATAATTTTTAAATTTACTTACAAAAAATAAAAAAATAACTATTTTAACTTCTCTTTGATATCGCCGTAAATCTTTTTTACTATCTCGTTTTCGGATAACGAGTTTGGAAGAACGGATTTTAAAAACTCGACGGTAACGTTGCCTCTTTTCGGAAATAATCTGGTGTAAGGCATTGATTCGTAAGCTCCATTAATTGCAACCGGAACTACCGGAACGTTAAGAGAAACGGCTATCGCCGCAAAAGTGTTTTTGAATTTTTGGATCTTTCCGTCTCTGCTTCTAGTCCCTTCCGGGAAAATAACAATTTTTTTACCGTTTTTTAGTATTTGGGCTATTTTTTGAAGCGAAGTTATCAAATCTTTATTTATATCCATAATTATGATGCGCGCCCTTTTCGCAAAATAAGTAAAAAGCGAATTTCTGAAATTCTTTTCTTTTGCAAAAAAGTAAACGTTTTTTTTGTCCTCTTTCTTCAAAAAATAATAAATGATCAAACTGTCTAAAAAACTTGTATGATTTGGAGCGATAATACAAGGTCCGGCAGGTATATTTTCAACGCCGACCCCTTTTAAATTTATCTTCCTTTTTAGGAATAACTTAAACCAGAAATTAGCGATTTTCAAAGCCCAAATTTTAACGGGAAGTTTCCAGTCGATATCTTTAGAAAGTATCTGTTTCCAATTAATATTTTCCCTTTGGACTTTGGTTTTAGCGGTTTGAATGTATTCGGCAAGTTTTTCGATATTGGTAAAGCCGGCCAGTTCTCCTTCTTTTAATGCAATACCGAAAGATTTCTCGATATATAGTTGCAGTTCTATTATTTCGATAGAGTCTAGCCCCAGATCAATCTCAATATGGTCGTTTGGGAGCGGAGACTCTCCTGTTACTTCTTTCAGATAATCGGATAATATCGCGTATTCTTCATAATTTGGTATCTCAACCGACGCTTGACGGCGTTCTCTTCTATTATTTTCTACAAATTCTTTCAATTTAAACCTTTTGATCTTACCAATTCTGGTTTTAGGTAATTCTTCGAACGTTACCATGAAATCCAGTATTTTTTTGTAGTTTTCAACTGATTTGTTATAGCTATCGACGACGTCGAATTTTATTGTTTCCGTAAGGTTTGTTATATTATTGTTTTTCGCATAGCTCATATTCGGAACGACGACTGCGAATAAAGCGTTATTTAGATTAGTTATAGCGATATCCGCAACAAGACCGTAATTTAATTTGATTTTTGATTCAATAATGTCGGGACGAATGTTTTTTCCGTTAGAAAGTACGATTATATCTTTTTTTCTGCCGGTAATGCAAAGATACCCTTTTTTATCGAGAATTCCAAAATCGCCCGTTTTAAAGTAGCCGTCTTCGGTAAAAACTTCTTTAGTCTCTTCCGGTTTGTTCCAGTATCCTATCATAACGTTAGGACCTTTAATAAGTATCTCGTCGTCTTTGTCGAACGTTACGTCGAGCTGTTCAAAAATAACTCCGACCGACCCGATTCTTATTTTATCAAAAGGGTGATATGTAACCATAGGAGAAGTTTCGGTCAGTCCGTATCCTTCTACGGTCGGTAGTCCCATAGCGCGGAAATCCTCGATAATCTTTTCGTCAAGTTTAGCGCCGCCGGATAAGAAAAGTTTCATACTACCTCCGAACTCGTCGTAAACCTTTTTAAATATCTTTCTTGTTAACGGAATGACGTCAAATTTACCGTATTCCGTCTTTACTCTTCCGAAAAGTATTTTGTTAAATGGAATTTTATACAAAAATTTACAGATTGATAAGAATATTTTTGCTACGGTATTTTTATTAATTTTTTGCATTATGCCGTTATGAAGCATCTCGAATAGACGGGGAACCGCCGTAATTTTAGTGATTTTATTTTTCTTAATCGTCGACATAAGAGTTTGGGCGTCGAGTTTTTCAAGCATAACGACCGTCGCGCCGCAATCAAGCGGAGCTAAGACCGTAGACATAAGCGGCCACGAGTGATGCGTCGGTAAGACTGCTATAACTCTATCCGATATGTTAATTCTTTTAGTGTCGTTAGTCCATCGTATTTGCTTCGTTAGGTTATCGCTTGTCAGCATAACCCCTTTTGACGATCCTGTAGTGCCGGAAGTGTATAGTAAAAGAACGGTTTCGTCGGGAGTCGCTTGATACTCTTCAACGTCGCGTTCTCGTTTAGAAAAAGAGTATGTATCTACGTTTACTATTTCAGGTTTATAGTTAAGAGATTCGACGGTTTTTTTTACCAAATCTAAGTTTTTATTTGAGGTTATTATTGTTTTTGGACTGCAATCGTTCAAAATATATTCGAGTTCGTCTTTACCGCTCATAGCGTCGATTAATACGTTAACGGCTCCTATATTCCAGCCGGCGAAAAAGGAATAAATCCACTCGGGGCGGTTTTCGAAAAAAATCGCAATTCGTTCGCCTTTGTTATACTTGAGAGCGAAAGAGTAATCTTTTATTTTTTCGATTACTTCTACGTAAGAAATTTCGACGTCTCCGGTAATTATCGCGGCTTTATTATAGTTTTTTACAAACATAAAACTCCCTTTAAAAAACATTGTATCTCTTTATAATTAATTATAAAGTAAAACTCGACAAATATCAATAAAATATTGCAACTATATTCAATAAATTATGATATTATATTAAAAATTATTTTGAGGAGCGACGGTGAAAGAACTTTTCGACGGAGTTAAAGAATTCGCTAAAAACGATTTTGAAAATAACCGGAAATTATTCAAAAAATTGGAAAGTAGGCAGACTCCCCATACTTTGTTTATAGGGTGTTCCGATTCGAGAGTCGTCCCGGATTTGATAACTAAAAGTCTCCCTGGCGACCTTTTTGTCGTAAGAAATATCGCTAATATTGTTCCTTATTACAGAGCGTCTTCAGAGTATTTATCGACGACTTCCGCTATCGAATACGCTATATCTGTATTGAAAATTAAAAATATCGTCGTATGCGGTCATTCGGATTGCGGCGGATGCAAAGCGATGTTTATGGAAGACGTTGAATTGGAAAAAATCCCGCATACGAAGAAGTGGTTGGAATTAGCTATAAAAGCCAGAACTAAAGCGGAGTCGCTAATAAAGGATTTTGGCGTTATTGAGGATTACGATTGGCTTGTCGAACAAACAAACATAGTGGAGCAGATGAATCATCTGTTGTCTTATCCGAATGTCGCCGAGCTATACGCAAATAATAATATTAATATTTACGGTTGGTACTACTCGATAGGTTCCGGAGAGGTTTACAATTACAACTCTATCGAGAAAGTTTTTGAGAAAATTGAATAATTTTTTGACCGAATTAAATATTTTTATTATTATAATACGGAGGGAGATAAAATGAGCGAAGATAAGATAGTTTATTCATATAGTTTTGGCGAGGTTCCGGCAAAATATAGAGAATTTAGCGAAAAAAATAGTAAATACGCGACCCGAAACGACGGAATTTTGAAGATAAGACTTGAGAAGAATAACAGAGGCGGTAAAACTGTAACGGTCGTTTTTGGATTTGAAAACAATAGCGATTTAGAAGGACTTTGTAAGGAGCTAAAATCCAAATGCGGTTGCGGCGGTACTGTCAAAGAGGATAGGATAGAGATACAGGGGGATAAAATAGAATTTATTAAAAAATCATTAATCGATAAAGGCTATAAAGTTAAATAAATAGTAGAATTTAAAAAAAATAAATTTATTATTGAATTTTTATCATTATTGTTGACAATTAATCTTTTTTTAGCAATAATGAGTATACACCTATATTTTTGGAGGAGAAAATGCTTGAAAAAAGGCGAGAGGTTAGGATTCCTGTAGAAGTTCTACCGGAATGTTTAAAAAATATTGTTATTACAACCGGTTTTTTCCAAGAGCATACTGCTATAACAGTAGACGCAAGTAATTCAGGAATGGGTTTTTTTATAGAAGGGATTACCGAGAACGATTTGCATAACGGTCAAGATTTGGTGCTTAAAGTATTGCCTTTTAATTATAAATTAAAGTCAA
>JAGOCL010000240.1 GCA_017998755.1 Spirochaetota bacterium
ATTTTATGCGCCGCGTCGTCGGTTCTTTTTTTTATTGAAAACGGATTTCAGACGCCGGATATATTTATCGCTTCGGGAATTCTCAATACTATCGGAATATTTATTATAATATCTTCGGCGCTTTTATTCTTGCCTTATAAAAGGATATTATTTACCGTTTGCGCGATAAGCGCGACAATTGTCTACGTTTATTTTGATCTCAAAGAGATATATTTTGTTCCGTTCAATTACGGTTACGAGCCGGTTTTTCCGACGATTTTATATGGATTTATCGGTATAACTTTTGGGCTTCTAATCGACCTAGTTGAAAATAAATCTAAACGTGAGAAGACTTTTTACCTTTGTATAGCGCTTATAGGCGTCGCTATTCATCTCGTTTTTTCATTCAAATACGGCTTTTTAAAGGTATTTTTTACTGAATACGGAAGATATACGGTTGAAAGGATATTTTCTGAGAAATATCTTATAACTTCATTATTTTTTGGCGGCTACGAATATTCCAATTTTCAGGCGCTAATATGGAATTTTAGAACAAACGCTTTTTTTGCAGGCTTAGGATCGACATTTTTTCTGATAGGATCGCTCTATTTCATGGAAGGATTTTTTCAGAAATATCTTCCAAAAAATATTTTTATTCCCGGAAAATACGCATTTATTAATTATTTTTATCATCTGACTATATTGGCTATACTGACGCAAACGGCGGGATTTAACTCTTTAGGAAAATATCAATTTTTAGCGTTACTCGTTTCCCTTTTTATAGGGAGTTATATGATATCATATTTTGCCGAGTTGGTAACAAAATCAAAAAAAAGATTATAATATCCCGCTTATCAATGGAAATATAAAAAGGAAACGGGATTTAATCTACAAGCAGTTCGCGAATTTCAAGAAACTTGTCGTTATGTTCTTTAAAGATGTTTAATATATCCGGATCAAAATGCCCGACGCTCCCGTCTATCATTATCTCCATAGTCGTTCTGTGAGACAGCGCTTTTCGATAGCATCTGTCCGTCGATAGAGCGTCGTATACGTCGGCGAGAGCCGTAATTCGCGCCGATAGCGGTATTTGTTCGCCTACGAGACCTTTGGGATATCCCGTTCCGTTATATTTCTCATGATGATAATAACATATCTCTTTAGCCAACGCCAAAAACGACTTCATTCCAAGTTCTTTATCCGCTTTAGAGAGGGCGTCGCCCCCAATAATCGTATGGCTCTTAATTACTTTGAATTCATCGTCGGTTAGTTTGCCTTGTTTGAGCAAGACCGAGCTTTCTATGCCGACTTTCCCGATATCGTGAAGAATGCTAGAATTTGATACGTCTATGATATATTTGTCCGTTAAATATTTTTCGTATTTGGGATCGTTTCTTAAAAGCGAACAGATGAGTTTAACGTATTCTTTGACTCTTTCGAGGTGTTTTCCGGTAGATTCGTCTCGATATTCGGCGAGTTTTGCCAAAGACTTGATTGTAACGTCTTGAGTGCTTAATATCACAGTCTCTTCTTCCATTACCTTCATTTTATATGAGTTTAGATTGTTTATCATTATATTGAAATTCGAACATAGAATCCCAATTTCATCGTTAGTTCTGATGTCGATTAATTGCCTTTGATTACCCTTAGCGATTTTTAAAGAAGCGTCTGCGAGTTTGTTAATCGGTTCGGTAACAGAACGGCTCATCAATACGCTTATAATAACGACTAATATGATTATAAATATGGCTATCAACGATATAATTTTTATTAAATTTAGGATCGGTTTAATAATATTTGTTAACGGTTGAAAATATATAAATTTCAGACCGGTAATTTCTGAGTAGTCAAAGACAAAAAGATAATCTACGTTATTGTATTTGATCACATACAATTTTGAAAATATACTTTCAAGTTGTTTTTCTCTTTCCTTTTTTATTTTTCCAGGCGTTAATATGGATAAAATGTTATTAACCATAGAAGTTTTAAGAATTTCCGGATCGGTATTTAATTTTTTATAATCGTTGAAAGACATATTGTAAATATAATCAAAATCTTCGGGATCTGTAGAGACGTACTCCTTTTTTTCACGATCGTATTCAAAAAAATCGTTTGTACTTGGGTGGTTGCAGGATATAATATTATTATTATGATCGAGAATATAGAGAGTTCCAAAATTTAGTTCGTCAATATCCTTGTATAACTTTGCGATATAATCGTCGTTGATAAGTATAACGAGAAATTTATTGAAAGTGTCTTTTTCGGTTTGCGGCGGTTCGTGGTAATAAGGATAAATAAATACGCTTTTATCGTTGCCGTCTATTCCCGGTATAGTTCCGTCTTTAAACTTACCAAATATCAGTTTGATTTTATTGTCGTTTTTGATCTTTTTGAAAAGCGGGTCTTCTATCATTTTATCAAAACGGGGCGGCGAAATATAGTAATTTGTGTCTAGTCCGTAATGTATCTTATAATCCGTATTGTTTGTTAAAGATTTTTTATCAAGCTCGTATAAAAACACTGCGCCATCAATCCTTTCTTGAACTAGCTCTCGTAGCCCTTTTTGCAGTTCGTTTCCCGACACCGAGTCTGTTATCAACTTTTCGTGTTGAACCGATTCGTAAGCTCCGATTGATATCCCTTTTTTTATCGCGCTGTTGGTAAATATGTTGACTAGCGTTCTACCGTAATTTTCATAAGTATAATCCATATTATTAGAAACAATTCGTAAAAGTCTTGAATAAAACATTTTATTCTGTTTTTTGAGATGATCGAAGATCGAGGAGAACGAGAAATAGAAAACTACGATAATCGGCAATACAGAAACAATAATTAAAATCGATAAAAACTTCCATCTTATCTTGAATATTCTTTTTTTATTCAATAATACGCGCCTTTTTTGAAAAATATAAAGATATTATACTATTTTCGTACAGCGTATAATAGCGCATTATAATAGTTTGTAAATAAATTTTTTTATATTATTATAGACTTTTTTTATAAATATAATTATATTAATTATAAAAAATTGGGAGTATTATTTGTTAAAAGCGCAAATCGCCGGAACAGGGTCTTATTTGCCCAAAAAAATCCTTACTAACAAAGATTTTGAAAAAATCGTAGACACTAGCGACGAGTGGATCACTACTCGAACCGGAATAAAAGAGAGACATATAGCCGACGATAACGAATCGACTACCGATATGGCGCTGATAGCGGCCGAAAGAGCGATAGAAAGTTCCGGCGTATCGTCTGACGATATTGATTGCATTTTGTTTGCTACAATTACGCCGGATATGAACTTTCCAAACGGAGCTTGTATATTACAGGATAAGCTACAAACGCAAAATTGCATGGCGTTGGAATTCTCGGCGGCGTGTACCGGTTTTATTTACGGTCTTCATTTGGCTAACAGTTTGATTGCGACGGAACAGGCTAAAAATATTTTGCTTGTCGCATCCGAAAAATTATCTAGCATTACGGACTATACCGATAGGAATACCTGCGTATTGTTTGGCGACGCCGCCGGAGCGGTAGTTCTTACCCCGTCCGATACGTCGCAAGGAGTTCTTGGATCTTTCGTCGGCTCCGACGGCTCTAAAAGAGAACTGCTTAAGCGCGAAGGAGGAGGATCCCGGCTACCTTATAACAAAATGGGACCTTTCGATTACGCAAAACTTTATCTATATATGGACGGTAAAGCGATATTCAAAACCGCAGTCCAAAGGATGACGTCGTCGCTCGGCTACGCTTTGGAAAAGGCCGGTAAGAAGTTGGAAGACCTCGATATGATCATACCGCATCAGGCAAATTTGAGAATAATCGAGATGGTAAGGGATTTTGCTAAGGTAAAAAACGAGCAAGTTTACGTTAATCTTCATAAAACCGGAAATACCTCCGCCGCGACGATTCCTGTGGCTCTTGACGAAGCGATAAAGGGAAATAAGCTAAAAAAAGGCGATTTACTCGGCATAACAGCTTTTGGCGGCGGATTAACTTACGGGGCGGCTATAATTGAAATTTGACGACAAATTGTTATTCGATATGCAAAATATCGAAGTATATATCGACGGCAAATCGATACTCGCTTTTGATAACGTTGCGGCGCATTCCGGCGAAACCCTAGCGGTAGTCGGACCGTCCGGATCGGGTAAATCCACTTTCTTAAAGTTATTCAACTCTTTGGTAGCTCCTAATAAAGGAATCGTCCGATATAAGGGCGTCGCTTATCCTTGGAAAAACCTTTCTCATCTCAGAAGTAAAATAACTCTTGTCGAACAGGAGCCGTTTCTCGGTTCGGGGACGGTATTAGACGCGCTCAATATACCGTTTAAATTTAGCGTTCGTAAGGATAAAAAGTTTAACGAGCAGACGGCTTTAAATTTGTTTAGAGATTTCAAAATTGATAATATAACGTTCGATAGGAAAATTGACACGCTATCCGGCGGCGAAAAACAGAGGATAGCGATTATCAGAGCGGTTCTTTTACAACCGGAAGTTTTGTTGTTAGACGAGCCGACTTCGGCTTTGGACGGCGATACCGTCGATATAATAATCGAGAATATTTTGGAAAAAAAACCTGTCGAAACGATAATTAGCGTTTCACATTCGAAGGAGTGGACGAAAAAATGCTCCGCAGTTATCGAGATAAGAAACGGGAAAATAGAAAAATCGAGGTAGATAATGAACGGCGCTATAGACATAAAATTACCATATATGCTTATCGGTTTTTTGATCCTGGTTATCCCGATAACTCTCTCTATAATTTATAAGATAAATATTGCGCAGGAGATAGTCGTATCGGTCGCTCGAATGACCGTCCAGCTAGCGTTAGTCGGTATAGTAT
>JAGOCL010000241.1 GCA_017998755.1 Spirochaetota bacterium
ACTTACAATAGTAATGTTAATGTTGAGACTGTAGCTTAATTATCCGGTGATAGAGAAAAACAACACCTTGTTAATCAAGGTGTTTTGTTTTAACAAAAAATAAATGCAAATCAAAAATTTAAATAAATTCGTAAAATATTGTATTCCTCTATTGTTTTTAATAATAATAAACGTCATTAATATATTTATTTTAAATTTTTCTTTTAATAAAATTACCGTTAAAACCGACTCTGGATCGCTTGAATACTTTGATAAAGACGGCAGTTTTTATTTTGAAGAAAATAAATTGGTAATCGACTGCGCTTACGATTTACTAAATTTCGCTAATAACAAAAAAAATATTTTTGAAATAAATGATCTGTTTTTCTTAGAGAATATTGATAATAACGATAAAAATATCTGGAAATCAGTGGATTTTGTTTACAAAACGCGAAAATCAGACAGATATGTCTGTATTAATGTAAAATATGATTCTTTAGTCGAAATAGACGATATGGCGCTGTATTTAGATAATGAGCCGGTAGAGTTTTCTCATAGAGACGGGATCGACTATTATTTTGTCTTAAATCCGGAGAGTATAAAATATTTTTCCGAAATGAAAATAGACTTTAATTATAAAAAGAAATCGGCAAGCTTTGACGAGGTTCCTATAAATTCTGTTAAAATTGTTCCGGATTTTACGGAAGTAAAAGGCGTCGTTTTTAGCGCGTATATCGACGAGACAAATATTAATTTGTTTTTAAAAAAAATCGATGGGAAAAATGTCGAAAATTTGTTTGATCAAGTCAAAATAAAAGGAAACGAAATAAAATTTACGTCGAAATTTGACGCTAAAGAATTTAAAAATAAAATAGATTATAAATTTAAATTTATAATATTTATTATCTCTATATTATTCGCTCTCTATATATTTTTTTTATACGATTCGATAAAAGCCTTTTTCATCGACAAGAAAATCATCAAAAGTATAATTGAAGAATCCGATGAAGAAACGAAAAAAATAATCGAAAAGAAAACAGCGCTTATTACCGCGAATCCCAGAAAATATCGAATACCCATAGTTGGTAAAATATTTGCGTATATAAACTCGGATTTTGCAGGATTTTTTTCTATTATTATCTTGGTAGCGATATTTATCGGCGTCAAAGCGCCTTATATGAACCTATCGTTTGCCGGCGGATCGGTAACCGCTAAATATAACTCTTACGTAGAGCCGGCAAAATATATGGCCGAAAAAAATAACCCTCTTTGGTATCAAGCAAAATACTCAACAAATCCGATAAATAATCCCGACGGAGTCAGAAACGCTTTTGGTTCTATACCGATTTTGGAGTGGGCGCTTTATTTATGCTTTGAAATTTTTAAATTCAATTCTATAGAGCTAAACGTTAGGATTGTTACGGCGTTGGTAGGCGTATTAATAATAATATTTTCATTCTTAGTAATTAGAAGATATTTTCCCCTAAAAATGACCGTTATAGTCGTTCTTTTTATGGTTTTTAATCAAGTAATTCATATTTCTACTTTTATGACGGTTTACGATTCGCTAATTATTCTGTTTTTTCTTATTTCGCTTTACAATTTGTTGAAATATTACCAATACGGTAAGTTTCTACATTTATATCTCGCTTCTATATTTTTGGGGATAGGATTTGCGATAAAGATATCGTTAGCTATCTACTCTCTTCCTATTATCGCTATTCTTACTTTATATAATAACAAAAACGCTGTTTCAAGACTAAAAATATTCTTTATAATAATCGCGTTTTCTTTTAGCGTCGTACTAGCGCAAAGATATTCGATTTTTTATCTGATACAAAATACCGGATTATCGCTATTTTTATTGATAACGTATATCGCAGTTTATATTTTATTATATTTTATTCTTAAGTTAAATTATAATCGTTTTGACGGTTCATTGAGTAATAAATTAGGGAATAAGTATTTTATCGTAGGTTTTACCGCTTTATTAGCCGGATTGACGGTTTTATTGATATATTTGAGAGGTTATTACAAGTTATTTCCATTGTTTATTACCGATATGAAATTACTATTCAATTTTGATTTTTACAAATACCTGCTATTGAGGAGATACGCTAATTATTCCAGCGAAATAATTTTTATAGTAGGCGCTTGCGGAATCGTATTCTCGTTATTGTTTTATAAATCAAGGATATTCGAGCTTATATCTGCTTTTTTTGTCGGATCTGCAATTTATACCGTTATTGCGTCGAAATCTATCTATATACATCATTATTACACAATTATTATTATGATTGCTATTTTTTTATCGGCCGCTTTACCGATATATTACATTTTTAGGAAACTTGGTTCTAAAGCGTCTTCTTATATTTTCATGGCGGTAGTTATGGTTTTTCTAATAAGAGCTAATTATCAGTATACTGTCCATTTATTGTCTTATCAATACGAAGGGGCAAAGGCGGCGTCGGAATATTTAGGAAATAATATGAGCGCCGACGAGTATTATATCCCTCTGGGGAATGCGTATTTTCCGACGCTTTATACTTCGATCCCTGCAATTTACGATTATAGCCGATTTCTTTCGTCAAAAGAGGTTAGAGATATGGCCGCCAAAGACGGACTAAAATGCGCTATGGACTTTTATAAAGTCAAATATGTCGTATCGGTACTTGATTCTATCGATTACTATATTTTTGCTAACGCCTTATCTGAAGATGATTTGATGCCAAGCTGGCCGAGAAGAACCGACGAAATACTGGCTAAAATTGATAAAAACTACGATTATTATACTGATAAAGATAAAAGAGAAAAGACGCTAAAGCAATTCGATATTAAAAGAAAAGTCGTTTTGGAAAAGAAAATCGGCGACGTTCGTATTTATAAATTTATAAACTGATAACTCTTTACAAAAATCAGAAAATCTAATAATATAATGAAATTATTGATTGCAAATCAACTTTTTTTAGCCATACCGGAGGAGAATTTATGTTTTTAAAAAATCTATTGTTTAAATACGGAATTATCAGAATATTTTCTATATTGGGCGTTTTTATACTTTTATATGCGTTGGTAGAGCTGGGATTCGATTGGTTTCCGGATACGATGGAGCTTGAGTCAAAATCGGCGGATTTAACAAGCGATTTTGAACTTGAAACTGAAAATTCTTATATAAAAAACAAATTCAATTTAAACGATTTGGGACTTTATAATGAAGACAAATTGGAGATAGGGTTCGCTAATTCGATAATAGATTCAGGTAATTCGTCCTTACTTAAAGATATTCAGCTTTCAGATTTTAGGATCGAGGACAACGTCGCATATGAATCTTGGGAATTAAACGAGCAGAATATTCCTTTAAGTAATTTCTATAATTATTTTACGGTTACCTCAAATGGGAAGAATAGTTTTTTAACCGATCCTTCGGCTGATATAGATAACGTTAAAATAAACTTAACGGTAAACGGCGAAAAACAGGAATTTGTTAAAAGAGAAAATTATACCTATTTTTTTAGAAAAAATAAGGACTGTAAAGCAATCGAAAGCTTAAAAATCGATTATATTACTAAAATTAATAATAATGAAAAAACGTCGCTAAAACTGATAATTAAAGATTTTAATAAAAAAACAGAGCTTAAAGGATTTGAAGTTAAAGACGGTTACGCCTACGAGCGATGGGGTTATTTAGCCGCCTTGGATAAAACTAAAAGCGATAAAGATTTCAATAAAATATTAGCCGACGTATCTGCAGATAAATCAACGCTAATTGAAGAAAAGATTCAATATCAAGCGCTTATAAATAGAGCTTATATTTACGACGAAACCGCGAAAAACTATGTATTGAACGAAAATCTATCTATGTCTGATTCTTTTAAAATAATGGACGTTTTTACCAAATACAAAGCGTTTGATCCGGTAAAAGTCGATCTAACGTACGGAAAAATAGCGATCTTAAAAAGTAAAAACGAGACGTTTTTAAACGACGCCAGTTGCGATAAAAATACTATAGAAGCTGAATTGAAAATTAATGGCGTAAAATGCCAATTTGACTCGATATATAACGATAAAAAGGATATTTTCTTTATATTTGAGTTAAACGAAACGTTAAAGAAATTTGTCAATTCTACTGAAACTTCAAATATGTTTACGGCGAGAGAACTGAATTTATCCGTTAAATCCAAAATACTGAATTATAATAAGATTGATATAACTAAAATTATAAATCAACGTTTGTTAACCGTTGAAAAAGGGGAAGACAACGTCGTTGAAAAATGGAGTCTTGATTTTGACCGTAACAAATTATCTACGGGATTATCCGATTATATTACTTTTAAATTAAATATTCCTTATTTTCAGAGTACGATAGAACTGACCGACGACGTAACCGGCGATAGCGCTAAATTTTTTCTAGAAATTGACGGAACGACTATCGCTGCCGCAAACGTTGTAGGAGAAGACGTTAATTTCCTAATCGACAAAAATATAAAAGATAGTAAAGATATACGTTTTATTGCGGATTTTAACAGAAATTATTACGAAAATTCGATATTGGGATTTGATTCTAAAATAATTTCTATGAAAAACGCTAAGCCCAAAATGGCTTCGTTAATTATTTATAATAAAGAATACGATAGTTCTGTCTATAAAACCAGCCCGTATTCGCATATATACGGCGTTGATATACAAAAAGTCGTTTACGATCCGCAAAAAATTAATATCGATTTAAGTTCGCTAGGGGGCGCGACAAATGATTATATTTCTGTTAAATCAATAAAATTCTCAAAAAACATTAGATCAGTGAGGAAAAAGCTTGTAAAAATCATCGAAGGGGAAGAG
>JAGOCL010000242.1 GCA_017998755.1 Spirochaetota bacterium
TACAACTCGAATTATTAAAGAAATTTAAATGGAGAAAAGGTTGATTTCTGGATTCTAACGGAAAGCGAGTTTGACAAGTCGAGATTTTCAAGAATAGAGTCCATTAAGATTGAGGCCTTTGAAATAAACATCTCATCGCCGGAAGATACAATTCTAGCAAAATTATTATGGTGTAAAATGAGCGGCGGGAGTAAAAAGCAATTTATTGACGCTCTCCGGATTTATGAAATACAGAAAGACATTCTAGATATCTCATATATTGAAAAATGGGTAGTTTCTCTTGATGTTAAAGATTTATGGGAAGAAATACAAAAATCCAATTAAAAATTATGTGAATCATTCTTTCTCAACTCCCCTATTATTTTATCCGATAATATAGTTGATCTTTATATTAATGTTAGTATTTGTTTTCGTAAAAAACAAATACTAACAAAAGGATTTTTTATGCTTGACTTATCAAATCCCAACACCAACGACGCGTATTCAAGAGCAATTGAAACATTTTTATCGAATAATTTTGTCGATTATGACAATCTGAAGGAGTTACCGCCGGAGGAGGCGTCGGATAAGATCGACGAGTTTTTCAACAACATTCCCGATTACAAGCCGAACAGTAAATTATTGAAAATATCGGCCGTCAGAAGTTATGTTGAAAAAGAGTTGAAAATCAGACTTCCTCATAGCGAGGTCAGAAAAAATTTATCAAAACAGATTCCTAAGCATTCTACAAAAGAGGATATGTCAAAAGATGAAGTAAAAATATTTGTCGAACATTTCAGAAAACTTTATGAGTCTGCTGAAAACAGCCATGATAAATTTTCATCATTGAGAAATTTTATTATTGTAAATCTTCTGGCTTATACCGGACAGAGAATCGGCGATGTTTTAAAAATATCTGTTAAAGAAGCAAAAAAACCGGTATTACATTTCAAGCAGGAGAAATCAGGGCAGGAAGTTTTTATTGATAATCCCTGTTTATCTTACATTCTTGCGTATATTACTATCTCAACTCTAAAAGATGATGATTTTTTGTTTGCAAACGGACTTAACAGGAATCATATAAGTTACAGGTTTATTTTATCTGTTATTCAGAGAGCAGGACTGGAACTCTTTGCAAAAAATATATCTCCTCACTGTTTCAGGAAGTTTGTTATTACAGAATTAAGGTTACTCGGAAAATCTAATGCAGAAATACAATCTGTTTCCGGTCATGCTACCTCTGCTATGATTGATTATTACCCGACAAGGCAGCCGAAGATTGAGGGATTGAAGAGTTTGTTGGAGTAAATTAACAGAAAAAATGTTATATTAAAAAAGAGTTGAAATATTTTTTATATATAAGCTGGTTTAAAAAAAGCATTTGACAAAATTTTAATATATGGTAAAGTTCATATGAAAGGATCATAGCAATACTTATTATATGATTCTAAATTGGCGTCATTGACAAACTCTTTCGTCAATGACAGAAGTTATGCGCAAAAATCACGCGCTGGACTCGTTTTGGTATAATAAAGGATTAGAATAATGAATAATTCAGTCAAAATATCATTGATAATGGTTGGTTTATATGCATGTATTCTTAGTTTATTACATGGTATATTTGAAATGCTTCAGGGTTTTACTTCTACAAATGGAATTTTTATTTATGCAATAAGTAAAATAAATCAGGGAAAAGAGATGTGGCATGGAAATTTTCCAGCAATCACAATTTTACCTAACTTTTTAATAACAGGATTTTGTTCAGTTTTAATATCAATATTAATTTTTCTTTATTTATTCACAAGGAAAAACATTAAATATAACATTTATATTTTGATAGGATTATCAATATTACTTTTACTCTTTGGTGGAGGATTTGTTCCATTTTTTTTACTAATGATTACTAGTTTTTCAACTTTGTTAATTCATAAAAAGTTTAATTATCAAAAAAACAAAGTACCGAAAAGTATTTTTAAAATTATTTGGATAATAAGTATTTTCACATTATTTTTTATTGCTTTTATAGAATGGATTTTAGGATATTATATAAATGATATTATGGTTAAGATTGGTTTTATTTTATTTTTAACTGGTTTACTATTACCAATATTTATTATTGTTACAGGTATACTTAATGATATAAAAAACAAGCGCGCATGATTTCAGCGCATAACCCATAGGATTCTTTGCGATTTTGCCTGTGAAAAAATAATTTGAATAATATAATAATCCGGCAAAGTCGTAAAGAATTTGTTGCGCTAATAATACTATGGATTTTCATTTGCAATTTTGCATCTATTAAAAAGACAAAAATACTATTTTAACAAAGGGAAAAAAATATTAATATCCTCCCCCTCCTCTCCCCGCTTTTTTGGATTTTCTAAATAATGCGAAAAGTTGCCCTCACAGCGTCCTTGCTGTTCGGCGACATAACACCCGTTATCGTCAACCGCAGAAGCGGACGCGCGTCGTACGCTTTACCGATAACGGGGTATTATGCCGACTTTTCGCGCTTGGTTTATTATATGTCAGTTTATGGTAACCCTTTTAATATTTTCTTATTATAAAAAAGCGGGGATTTTAAAACACATCCTCCTCCGCCGAATATAAAAAGAAAATCTCAATAATACCAACCGACCGCGCCTCGCAAATGTCGCATACCGCCTCTTGTCTGTTTTATCACGGACGATAAATTATCAGACAAGAGTTAGGTATGCGAAAACCGAAGCGAAGGATCGCGGAGGTCGTCGTTTGCGAGCGTATATAGGAGAAAAAAACTAACATTCTGAGAAAAAATCAAGGCGAAGGAATTTCTAGAAACAACTTTTATATTTTGACATAACCATAATTATATTATATAATTACTTCGAAGTAGAAAAATGAACGCGAGAATATCTATTAATCCTAACATTTGCCACGGAAAACCTGTAATTAAGAATACAAGAGTCTTAGTATCAAATATTCTTGCAGATTTAGCAAGCGGTTCCTCCTATGATGAAATAATTGAAAACTATCCGAACATAACAAAAGAAGATATTGGCGCTTGCCTCAATTTCGGTAGCGAATTAACTCAATTTGAAACGGTTTTTTTTGATTTAGTTTAATTGTTATAATTCTTTCCCATCCTCTCTATATTATTTGCTCTCGGATTAACAAGATTCTTATAGACTATCAGTAAGGTAAATGATTTCTTTTCATCGGTTTTATATTGTGATTCAAGAAAACCAAAAAACCAGAATGAGACGGGGCTGATAAAAAAGAGATAAATCATAGATTGAGAGAGACATATTTGCCCCAATAAATTAAAATACTGATTGGAATAATTCCAAATATTCAGTTTAAAATTGAGATTTAGAATAACTCCCGAAGTAAGCTCTATAATGTTTATTACAACAGAACCAAGTATTGAAGCAAAAAAGATATTGAACAGTTTATTTATCAGTTTATATATCCCGAATAACGATAAACCGGAAATCCCGCCGATAAGAAGCATCCAACCGCTTGAAAATCCGATTAAACTTGCTTTTTTTATCTCTTTTATCGATGATGTTCCGGTTGTTTCTTTGAACTCATATTTTTTTATCGTTTCATCGGTTAATAACGAGGTAAAAACAACCTCCATACAGATATAGATGATTCCGGACATTAGAAAGATTATAAATCCGTTGGTCAATAAAAATGTTTTTTTCTTCATATTTGATCTGTTAGATTATCTTTTTCAGAATATTTAAGAGCCATAAGATCGCGCTCTTTACAGTTTCTAATATCTCGGCGCCGGTAGCGCAGTTATCTATCTCTTTTTTTAATCTCCCCATTTCGACAACGTCGTCGTCGGTTACGATTAGACTGTTTTCCAGAGATAATTGATAAACTTTTTTATATTCGCTTGAAAGTTTCTCGATCTCAATCGATAATTTTTCTTTCTCCGAATCGGGAGCGCTACGATATTTTGATTTTAATACGGCTATCCCCTCCCCTATCGATTTTAACAATAAGAAATCATTCATATTTACCTCCGATTTTATCGACTATAATATTTATATTTTCATTAAAATCCGGATTATTTAACCTTATTTTGTAATCGGAAATTATGTTGCTTAAAATAGACGCGTCAAACTTATTATAATTTTCAACCAGTTCCAAAACAAGCGATCCTTTCAAAAGCGCGGTATATAGTAATCGGCGCGCTTCGGCGCTCAAATCTTCTTCCAATATTTCTTCATTACGCTCGTCCCCGATAGCGCGAGCCGTCGTCCTGAGCGTAGTCGAAGGGGAGTCGAGAAATCCCTCCTCGATATCGGAGTCCATTATATTTGTAGAACTCGATTGATCCAATAGTTGATAAAAATATATCTGTTGTTTGATAAGTTTTTCCAATACCGCCTTTGATTTCTTAACGGTCGGGGCGGCTAAATAATAACCCGTTTCCAGTCGATCAAAAATATCTTTATACGATTTATAAGCCGCCGCAATTTTATTAAAATGATTTGTTACATCATATTTCAAACTCTTATCAATATTACCCTCCTTATCGGCCGGCAAAAATTTTAAGTAAACTGTTTCAACCTGCGATAATGCCGATATTGAGGAACTATAATAATCGTCGCTTGCGTTTTTGAGTTTTTCCGCCGCCTCGCGGGAACAGCTAAATATAAAGAGAATAAATGATAATAATATTATAAGTTTTTTCATGCCGTACTCCTCTAATAGCGCCTGAAAGCTCGTCACGAGCGGAACAGAGGGGAATTCGGGCGCTATTAGAGGAAAATACTCTCAAAGGGGACGCAATGCAAGGGGAATGTATTATTAATAAACTTTCA
>JAGOCL010000243.1 GCA_017998755.1 Spirochaetota bacterium
TAATAAGATTAGATTCAAACTCTTTTCGGTATTTCACATGAAATCTTCCCATCAACCTGATTCCTGGAAACGACCCTCTGATATTTTTCTCCGCTCTGACTATCGAACGCTCCGTACCGCCTAATAAATAAATATTTTTGTTATATTCCGTAAGATACGTTACCAATCTGATAATAAAACTAAAAAAGTTATAAACATTATCCAGTTTAACTTTAAAAAACTTTAAACCGAATTTTATACCGCCCGATATTGGGATAACCATATCGCAAGAATTTATAATATTTTTTAATTCCTTACTAAATTGAGCTTTCATTAGCAAATACGTGTCAAGTAGTATTATCTGAGAAGTCCTCTTTTCAATTGATAATTTCGCCGTTCTTTCGTGAATTTCAGCTTCGGATAACGAATCGACGTTAACGCCCAACAATTTGAATCTCATTAATCAAACCCCTCCCGGATAAAAAAAGAATATAGAAGACGCGACGAATATTGCCGACGTTTCGCTTCTTAATATGTTATCGCCCAAATTTATACCGATCCATCCCATACTTTTCAGACTCGCTATCTCGTTTTTAGTAAAGTCCCCTTCGGGTCCGGAAAAACAAGCAAATTGACTCGCCTGAACGTTTTCTTTAAAAACTGATTTTAAGGATTTCTCGCTTTCTATTTCGCCGAATATTTTAAGACTATTTATAGCATATTTATTAATATCGTCAAAATATATTATTGGAAATATTTCAGGAATTCTTTTTCTGCCGCATTGCAAACTAGTCTCGCGGGCGAGCGCTCGCCATCTCAAAAGCTTATTCGCGCCGTTTTTATCGCTCATTTCTACTATTGTATTATTTGTAATCGTAGGAATAAACGTATTTACACCAATTTCTGAACATTTCCTGATAATATCTTCATTTTTATCCCCTTTTAGTACCGAGAAAAACATCGTTACGTCTATATCGCTTCGTTTCCTATCAATTTGATTTCTTATCTCAATTAATATCTCTTTTTTATTTATTTCGCTAATTACTCCTAAGTATTCGTTATAAGAAGCGTCTCCGACGACAAACTCCTCGCCTATGGATACTCTTAGCGAATTTGACAAATGATTGTAATCTTTTCCTGTAATTCTAACTTTTGAATTAAAATCGTTAATATTCTCTTCAATAAAAATTTTTTTCATACTAAATCAATAATTAATGTAATATTTTTTTTATCTACCGATAATTTACTATCAATATTATAGTATATTGCGGCTATTTGTTAAATAGTATTTAAATTTATTTTACACAGGAATAAAAATGAAAAAAATATTCTATATCATTTTATTATTGCGCCTTTGCGCGGTAGTTTTTTCTCAAGATATTAAAAATCTAGACGGGACGGGTATATTAAAAGGAAATTCATATTTTCCGCTATTTTCCGGAGCAAAATGGAGTTGGACTCTTGAAATGGACGGCGCAAAAACCGATTTTACTTGGGAGATTAAAGGTATTTATAGCGTAACTGACGAAAAAAATAATCTAGACGGCGTTACGGCTTTTTTTGTTGAATGTAAAGAGCTCGACGGAACTTGGTATTTTATCGAAACCGACGGATTTATCTCTTTTTATGAGAAAATTGATACTGAATATATTATAACAAAGTTTTTCCCGTTAAATCCTAAAATTGGCGACAAATGGACTTCAAACTATCGGATAAATACCGTCTCAAGCGTTACCGACGACTTTGTTAAAGTAGATATTGAAACCGACGATCTTTCGACAATCGGTTACCGACTTTATCGAAAAAACATAGGGCTTTTCGATCTATATGAATTAGAAAAAACCGATAAAGAGGAATTAATGACGAAATGGACGCTAAAAGATTATTCCTCGTTTGATTCTAATACTATTCCTAAAATAGACGATAATTCTGTTACAAAAAATATAATCGCGGCCGTAGAGACGTCTTCCGACGATAGTTCGGTAAAAATGGACGAATTTGAAACCGACGAGTTAGATTCTTCGTTCATTCCGCCGGTTAAAATTATAGCCGATAACGATACTGATACTGAAGAAGTAGTTTCGACGGAAGAACCGGAAGTAGAATTACTTATAGAAAATCCGGAAGAATCCTACTTTATACCGAATCTTGACGCCGATAAAAATTATATTCAAATAGGTTCTTTTGCTATGCTTGCCAACGCAATTAATTTTTATCTTGATAAAACGGGAATTCCCGATTTTAAATTATGTATTTTTAAAGACGTCGACGGGCTATACAAAGTTTTAGTTGAGACCGACGCTTCCGATTCGTCAATAATAGAATCGGTAAGAAATAAAATTGAACCAAAATCATTTTTTAAACAGAGAAAAATTAAATAATAGTAATTAATTTGCTTTTATACTTGACGTTTTTATTATTTATTATATAATAAGGACAGTAATATTATTTAAGGAGTCAAAAATGGCTAAAAAAACAACGTCATCCAATACTTCAGATTCGGTTGTAAAAAATGAGAAGGAAACGACTGTTAGTAAGCAAAAAAAATCTAACGTAGATTTAAATCAATTTCTTTCGGAAATAGAAAAAAGAGCTTATGAGATTTATGAGAATCGAAAAAAGAATCATATACCCGGAGACGATTTTACGGATTGGCTGCAAGCTCAGTCGGAGATTAAATCAAAATATAAAATGATTTAATAATCTAAATTTAGAAAAGCTCCTACGATTATCGTAAGGAGCTTTTTTTATTTTAATTCTAAATAATTATTTTTTTTATTTAAAGAACTCTTGATATATGAAATTTACCGCTTTCTTTGCGGCGTCTTTATCCTCGGAACAATCGACTCCAACTATTACGTTTCTTTCGCTCGGACCTTGATCTATAATCTCAATATTTATACCGTTTTTGGACAGAACTCCTGAAATTCTCGATAATATACCTACGGTATGCCTCATACCTTCGCCTACTACGCAGATTAGCGCTTTATCCTTTCTGATTTTAAAAACGTCGGAATTGAGCTTATTTTGGGCGTATTGAGAGAACTCTTCTATACCTATTTTCTTTCTCAAACCTTCGGCCACTCCGGTATAAATCGTTTTTTCATGAAACTGTTTGCTTGAAACGACGACGCACATACTATCAATGCCGGTCGTTATCTGCTCGATATTTATACTGTGCTCCTTAAATATATCCATCAACTTATCGGCAAAACCTATTTCTTCATTCATCAAAAGTTTTTCAACGTTTACAAAAAACATATCCTCTATATGCGCTATACCCACAACAGGCCTATCTTTTAAAATCTCTCTATTATTAACAATAGTCGTGCCTAAACTTTCCGGCTTCATCAAATTCTTTAAACAAATCGGAATGTTAGCTTTCATTACGGGTATCATCGCCTCCTGATGCAGGACGTTAAAACTTATGTATGACAATTCCCTTATCTCTTTATAAGTAACTTCATTCATCAAGGCGGGATTTTGAACGATCCTTGGATCTGCCGAATAAATTCCGTCTACGTCTTTCCAATTTTCATACATATCCGCGCCTACAGCCGCCGAAATATCTGCCGCAGTCTTATCCGTTCCGCCTCTACTATATAACATCGGTCTTCCCTTTTTATCTACCGCAAAGAAACCCGGGTAAAGGATTATCTCCTCGTAACGTCTTAATTTTGAAAGATTGTCGTACGTCTCTTCCAATATCTTACCGTCTAGCGGGTGACCTTCCAAAAAATGTCCTATCTCTCTCGGATCAACGTATCTGACGTTCATATTTCTGATCTCTTTCATATAAATAAAGTCTAATCGGGTAAATAGTTCTTCGCCCGATCCAACGACTAAAGCTCTATAATTATCTTTAGAAAGCTCGTCTTTTCTTCCGATATAATTCTTCAATATAGTCATTACCTCGTCGATTTTCGCCTTACTTACTCCTAAAGGTTCAAAAACAGAATAATGATTAAGTTTTATCTTATCGTAAATATCTTGAGGAAAAACTCCCTCTTTAAGCGCTTTTTCCGCCCCTTCAATAAGCAAATCCGTTACTTTTGGAAGTCCTTCTACTTTTCCTATCGCCGAATTAATCTTAATTCTTCTATCCGGATTTTTCTCAAACAAGTCTGCCGATCTTTTTACCCTATCTGCCGTTGAATTAGCCCAACCGCCAAATTTTGATACTATATAACTCATAATAAACTCCTACTCTACGTTTTTATCAATTTTTTTATAAATATCTGAAAGTTTTTTTCCGTCATATTTTATTGCGTCGCGATTTTTATCTTTAACTCTCGCCCAAAGACCGGCCAATTTTTTTCCGATTTTAGTTTTGCTAATCAGTGATAATATTTTAGCTTCAAGAAGTTCTTTTTTACTAAAATCCAATAAAATAAAACCTATTAAAACAAATACCCATCCCTGTAAAATCGGTATAAATCCGCCTAGAAAGCCGATAAACAAAAAAATAACGGCAAAAATATTTCGGATTATCTTTTTCATTTCTGAAGTTTATATCATAATATTATTTACGCCGCAATTTTTTTACATATTTTTTTTAATATTATTGCGCTATTTCTATATTTTATATATATTAGTATTTTAGTTAAAAATATAATTTTTCTTTATCAAATTAAGTTGATTTTTTTTAAAATAATTATTACTATAGGTCAAATTATATTGAAAATAAATATTTAAAAATAAGGCGCTTTTATGGATCATTTCGAGGATCAAAACATATCAGAAAACCCAAACGCTCGACGAGACGCTAAAACTCCTTCTCCGCCCGACGATTTGGGAAAAAAAGTTTTTTTTCTCTAA
>JAGOCL010000244.1 GCA_017998755.1 Spirochaetota bacterium
CTCCATAGAATAATCGTTTGACTTTGTTATTTCGTCGTTAAGCAGTTTAGTCTTATCTCCTATGAAATGAATATTATACTGCATTTCTTTTAACGAAGCGGACGATTCTTCGGAGGAACTCGCCAAATTTTCGCTTACGCTGAAAGCTCTTTTAGTGATTTCTTTGAAATCGGCTATTATATTTCTTAACTTTAACGAGAATTTATTAAAATTTACCGATAGAGCGCCTATCTCGTCGTTTGTCGATAAATTTATTGATTCTGTAAGGTCTCCTTCTCCAATCTTTTCTATCGATTTCATAACCAATTTAATTTTCTTTATCACTATTATATTTATACTTATAAAGAGCATGACATAAGTTGTTACCGTGAGAATGATAAATTGAACGACAAGCCTTATTAGCGATTGACGCAAACTCAATTTTACAAAGTAATCGGAGAAATATATAGACGCTTTCCCTAAATTCGTATCCTCATTTATCAAATCGACTTCTTTAATCAACGAAATTTGAGAATTTTTTCTTATATCTTGAGATTCCGCCGCTAAATAGTCGGATGTTTCCCAATTTTTATTTTTTATTTTCCCTGAAACGACCATACCCCGCTCGTCGTAAACTATTGCGGAATAAAGATGTTTATTTTTCATTTCCTCAAATAATAGCGAATCCACAGCGTCGTAATCCATTACCCACATAGGATCTAACAAATTATTAGTCAATCTATTTGTAATTGAATCTGTTTCGATTAAAAAATTTTTCTTAATCTCGTCGCTATTGGATTTGTAAGTAGCTCCTCCAGAAATTAACATTATCAAAAAAATATTGAGAAATAGAATTAATCCGATTTTTATAGATATTGATGTAATTTTCATACGCTCTCTCAAAAGTTATAATTATATATCATATCATACTCTTCATGGAGTTCCTTAATTTTACCGTTTTTAACAAGTTTATCCATCTCTTTATCCCAAATTTTAGATAGAGTAGCGCCTTTTTCGTTATTGGCAAAACATGGATATAAATTTAAGAATTTTATTAATTTTGTTTCAAATATTTTTGAATCTAAGCCTAATTCTTCTATCGTACCTTCTATGTCGTAAATATTATCTATAAAGTAGTCTAACCTTTTTTTTGCAAGCATATTTACGCCGTTCTCTCTTTCATCTAATCTCTGTATTTTCATATTAGTTTTTATATATTTTTCATAACTGTAGCCCCTTATCCATCCGACGTTTTTATTTTCAAGAGACTTCTCGTTTTTATAACTTCCTCCCTTTAAATACAAAACGGTAACGTCGTCGGAAGAGAAATGATATTTAGGAAAAATTACTCCGGTCTCTTCCCCCTCGTAAACTCCAAGAACCATGTCGCTTTCTCCGGACTGAACTCTTTTCTTTGCTTGAATATATTTCATAATACTAATATCTAAAATATAACCGTTTTTCTCGAATATCGCCCGGACTATGTCAAAATATATACCCGTTCCGTCGGCGTTAGTGCTACCCTCCCATTCCTCTGTAACAATCTTAATAGTTTTATCTTCGGAATATAGAACTGCGCATAAGAAAACAAATAAAACCGTAAATATATAACGTTTCATATTTTCCTCCTTAAGACTAATGTTATTATGATAAATTTCTTAAAATTTATCAATATTTTTACATATAAATCAATAAAATCAAAAAATTATGATAAACTCTATTGACAGTTTCAATTTTTCAATTATAATTAAGTTATACTATAAATAATAGCGAGAGGTATTTATGAAAGACGAGACAAAAAGAATACTACTAATAATTTTAGTCGGAAAGATTAACTCTTCAGCCGTGGAGGTTCAAAGAATTTTATCGGATCATGGTTGCTATATTAAAACTCGTCTCGGGCTTCACGATTCCTCGGATAAATACTGCTCCGAGTCGGGATTAATTATTCTGGAATTAATCGACGACGAAGATAAAGCCGAAGAGCTGTCCGAAAAACTTGAGATGATAAAAGACGTCAGCGTAAAATTAATTTCAATGTCGTTGAAAGAATAAAACAGATATTTAAATTTGAAATTTATAAAATTCGGATTCCTTTCTATCATATCGTCTTTAGTTTCATTATTAATATTGTTTATACCATTTGTCAACATCTTTTCATTTTTACCGATTTTAACCGGCATTTTCTTTGGCTCGTACAGTATAATAAAACAAACCGAAAACGACCGTCGACTTTCGATTACAGGATTATTGTTAAACTCGGCGGTTTTAATATTTTATGTTGTTTTCTTTATCGTTACTATTGAATTCAAAAAGAATTAGTCGTTAACGACATTTAAGATTCTTTTAAAATCATAATCTTCCACGGTAATCGAGTTCATTTTTTTTATCGCCAGATATAGACAAACCGGGCATAGCCGAGATTCGAGTTTATTCATAAGACATTCGGGGTAAGAATGATAAACTTCCCCTTTAAAACCTAATCCACCCGGGTAATAGCCGATTTTCTCGTCTTTAGTAGCTCTCTTTATCTCTTCCCATAGCGCGACCGGTTTGGTTTTTGACAGGTTCAAGTATTTTGCTATATGGGCGTCGGAAAATTTTATCGTAAATTCGCCTCCGTACTCGTCGCCGAGTTCAAACAGAGCGTGCCCAAGTTCGTGGGAAAGCGTTCCTTTTTTACTAAAATTAGAAATAATTACTACTTTTATCTTATTTTCCCCAATATTCCCACCGATTCCGATATTTTTCTCCGAATTAACAATAAATATAGATACGTCGGGGCGCGATTGGGAACTTTCTACAATATCTTCGATGTCTTTAACTTTATATTTTACGCGATCATACGAATCCGGTTTAATAGCTTCTTCGCTAACGGGAATCGTTAAAAACGATAAATGACGAATATATAAACTCATCGGGTATAAATTCTTTACTTCGTCGGTATACCTTTGGATTACCTCAGATTCTTCCGATTTATAGATATTTACCGGAAAGAATACAATATTTAAAGAATAAGCGCATAAAGCGTTAAATATAATCAAAAAAATGGCTATTTTTTTCATTATTATATCAATAAAAACAAACATAAATAGAAATAAGCCGCCCAAAAATGCGCGGCTTGTTAACTTACTTATTACCAAATCTCATCGCCCGAAGCGTCGAGAATAATCAGGTTGTCCTCGCTAAAACCGAGGTCAGATCCGCCGCCGCCAAAGTCAGCTTTTATTGGTCCTGAAACCGCGTCGTCCGGTACTATACACTGAATTTCCCCATTTACGAACTTTACATATTTAACGGGATATATTTTTCTGCTTTCAAAGTAATCGTGATAATACCCCATTGAATTGTTTCCATCCAGTTGTTTTATATATACTTTTACTGCTCCTTCAAGAAGCTTGATACCAAAGTCGACAAACGATCTTCTCTGCTCGTCTGTTAGCCCTTCAAACTCCTCGCGAAAAACCAAATCGTCTCCATTATAGCGAAGAGCTCCTTCAGAATCAACGGATAAATCCCTAATTCCACCGTAAAAGTCGTAATTAATTGTAATAATATCGCCTCTTCTTACCTTCTCAGGCGAAAATACAACATTTGAAGGATGGATATTTGGTACGCCGCTTTCTGTTTTGCTATCGCACGATGTCATCACAATAATATAAGTCATTAATAACAAATACAAATTAAATCTTCTCATAATATGAACCATCCTCTAATAAATCTTAACAGTTACAACTTCGTTCAATACAAAACTGGTAGTATTTACAGTCTTTCTTGGCGGTCGATTCCTTGATGAAGTTGTATCAACATCTCCCCATCCTGTAACGACGCTACTTTCTACGCTTGCTACGACGCCCGTCCATTGATCTCGGTATAACTTTGCGCTATATATTGCGGCAGTATGCCCGCCGTCGGTTTCTTGATAATGCAGTATTGCCGGTCTGTTATTTGCAAGTTCGGTATAGATGTTATTCCAATCATTTGTAATTGATACAGGAAATTGCGGCGAACCTTCATGGCTGTTTGGATCGACATAATACCACCTGACTATCAAATGGTTATATCCGTGATCCGTAGTATATCTCCAAAGGCCGTCCCATGTTTCGTAGACCCCGGTAAATCCGAAGCCGTCTCTATATTGAGTTTTCATATAAGACTGATTGCCAAGACCAAGAACAACATCTCTTTCATTACTTGTCATACCCGCCTCATTTATTGATGGAGTTCTTGAGAAAAATCCTGTTTTCCCATGCTTTAAATGCCAATATGCAAGAACTATGGTCGCCGCCGTCGGAGAACAACCGGACTTTCCGCTTCCAACTACAAATTGATCATAAGTAGGCAGTTTTGTCCCCCAGTCTGCTATGGTTCCAGTTATTGTTGCGCTATAAGGAGGAGTTGGATTACCTCTCGTTATGTGATATTCTGATCTTTTCATGCTTTCTCCGATCGCTTTAAAATGATTTTCTAACTCTTCTTTTGTTCCGCCTATACCTCCCAGCGCATTTCTTTCCAGTATATAGTTACTCATAAACGAGTCGTAACTATAGTTATTATCATCGGATCTGGTTTCCGCATCTTCGTTAAGACGTTCCAAAGTTCCCAGATAAACTCTATTAATACCGCTTCTTGTTGTATATTCTCCGGCATAAGAAAAAGGACTAAACCTTATTCCCTTTATATCAGAAGTTCCCGCTCTACTTTGAAGATACTCGTACATAGCTTTTCCTTCTGTATGATATTCAGGTATCTCAAAATCGAGATTTGTTAGACTTACCATAATATACCCTTGATCTTCCCCATTTCCGGTAAT
>JAGOCL010000004.1 GCA_017998755.1 Spirochaetota bacterium
ACCTTTCTGCGATGGACGAAGATAAATATTTTATAGCTCAGGCAAGCGCTCCTCTTAACGAAGACGGAAATTTTAAAGAAAATCAAATAGCGGCAATGAAATTAGGCGAGTACACTACTAAAGAAGCCGACGAAATTTCTTATATGGATTTTTCGCCGCGGCAAATAGTGTCGGTATCGACGGCGTTGGTTCCATTTCTTGAACACGACGACGCTAATAGAGCTCTCATGGGTTCAAACATGCAGAGGCAAGCGGTACCGTTGGTTAAGCCGGAAACTCCGTTAGTCGGAACTGGTATGGAAGAGGTGGCGGCCTACGATTCCGGAGTTTGTATTATTTCGAAATATAACGGAAATATAGTTTACGTATCTTCAACAGAAATTCATATCAAAAGAGAAAATAGCGAAGAGGTTGATATATACCGGCTTTTAAAGAACAAAAGGACAAATCAGGATACTTGTTTTAATCAAAGGCCTATTGTTAAGTTAGGAGAATTTGTTAAAGCCGGTCAAGCGGTTGCAGACGGTCCTTCGGTAGATCAAGGAGAGCTTGCTCTTGGTAAGAATGTAATGGTTGCATATATGCCTTGGAACGGGTATAACTTTGAGGATGCTATTATATTATCAGAAAGAGTCGTTAAGGAAGACGTTTTTACTTCTATTCATATAAAAGAGTTTTCCGTCGAAGTAAGAGAGACAAAACTTGGAGCGGAAAAGATAACGAGGGATATACCAAACGTGTCCGAATCGTATCTGAGAAATCTCGACGAAGACGGAATAGTAAGAGTCGGAGCAAAGGTAAAGTCCGGCGACATACTAGTCGGTAAAGTTACGCCTAAATCTGAGACCGAGACTACTCCCGAATATAGACTGTTAAACTCAATATTCGGTGAAAAAGCAAAAGACGTAAAAGAGACGTCGTTGAAATTACCGCATGGAGTCGACGGAACAGTTATCGAGATATTAAGACAAAGAAGAGAAGACGGCGAAGAGCTCAATCCGGGCGTTGACGAAGTCGTTAAAGTTTTTATAGCGACAAAGAGAAAGATTAAAGTCGGCGATAAAATGGCGGGACGACATGGAAATAAGGGCGTTGTGTCTATTATATTACCGGAAGAAGATATGCCTTATATGGCCGACGGCACGCCGATTGATATAGTATTAAATCCATTGGGCGTTCCAAGCCGAATGAATATAGGTCAGATCATGGAAGCTCAATTAGGCTGGGTTGCCAAAGCCTTAGGCGTTAAATTTGCAACTTGCGTTTTTGAGTCGGCCACAAGCGGTCAGATATCCGAACAACTTGAAAAGGCGGGATTACCGAAAAACTCAAAGGTCAATCTTTACGATGGAAGAACCGGCGAGAAATTTGTTAATCCGGTATCTGTCGGGATTACCTATATGTTAAAGTTGGCTCACTTAGTCGACGATAAGATGCACGCTAGATCTACAGGACCGTATTCCTTAGTAACTCAACAACCTTTGGGCGGAAAGGCTCAGTTTGGAGGCCAGAGGTTGGGTGAAATGGAAGTTTGGGCGTTGGAGTCTTACGGCGCGGCGCATACTTTGCAGGAGCTTCTTACCGTTAAATCAGACGATATGAATGGTAGAACCAAGATGTATGAGAATATCGTCAAAGGGGAGTATTCTTCTGCGCCGGGAATACCGGAGTCTTTCAACGTATTAGTTCAGGAGTTAAGAGGTTTGGGGTTGAATATGAAGATATACGACGCGCGAGGTAAACAGATACCGTTGACCGAGAAAGAAGAAGAAGAACTTCTAACCAGATCGGATAAAAATTTTTAACTATAAAATAGCGGCTTTTATTATAAATATTTTAGAGGAGGCTCTATGAGGGATATTACGGATTTTGATTCTATAAGCATAAATATATCGTCGCCTGAGACGATTAAGGCGATGTCGTACGGCGAGGTTAAGAAACCCGAAACTATAAATTACAGGACTCTGAGACCCGAGAAAGACGGGCTTTTTTGCGAAAGAATTTTCGGAACGACTAAAGAGTGGGAATGTTATTGCGGAAAATTCAAATCGATGCGCTACAAAGGCGTTATTTGCGACAGATGCGGAGTCGAAGTAACAAGTTTTAGGGTTAGAAGAGAGAGAACCGGTCATATAGAATTAGCAAGTCCAGTATCGCATATTTGGTATTACCGATCGGTTCCTTCAAGAATTGGATTGTTATTGGATATTCCTATCACGGCTCTAAGATCCATACTCTATTTTGAAAAATATATCGTATTAGACACAGGCGACACAGATCTAAAAGAGAAGCAAATATTGACCGAAGAGGAGTATTTTGATTTTAGAGAGCGATTTGGTTTGGGATTTCAAGCGGGAACAGGCGCCGAAGCCGTTAGAGTTCTACTTGAAAATACCGATATGGAAAAAGAGTCTCAGAGATTAAGAGAGCTTATGCTCGAAAAAGGGAAAAAAAGCGATAAGAGATTGCTGAAAAGAATCGAAATTATCGACGATTTTCTGAATTCAAAGAACAAACCGGATTGGATGATGTTAGACGTCGTCCCTGTAATTCCTCCGGATTTAAGACCGATGGTACAACTTGACGGAGGAAGATTTGCTACCTCTGATTTGAACGATTTATATAGAAGAGTTATTAATAGAAATAACAGATTGAAAAGACTTCTTGAACTAAACGCTCCGGACATTATCGTTCGTAACGAAAAAAGAATGTTACAGGAAGCTGTAGACGCGTTATTTGATAATTCAAAAAAGAGAAAGGTTGTAAAAGGATCGTCTGCGAGACCTTTAAAATCGTTATCGGATTTACTAAAAGGTAAGCAGGGGCGATTTAGACAGAATTTGCTTGGAAAACGAGTCGATTATTCGGGAAGAAGCGTTATAGTCGTCGGGCCTACTCTTAAAATGCATCAGTGCGGTTTACCGGTTAAAATGGCTTTGGAGCTTTTTAAGCCGTTTGTAATGCACAAATTGGTAGACAAAGAAATAGTATTTAATATAAAAAAAGCGAAACAAATGATCGATATGGAAAGTTCGGAAGTTTTCCATATATTGGAAGAGGTTATTCAAGAACATCCGGTATTGTTAAACAGAGCGCCTACTTTGCATCGTCTTGGTATACAGGCGTTTGAGCCTGTTTTGGTTGAAGGTAAAGCTATACAACTTCATCCTTTAGTTTGTAAAGCTTTCAACGCGGACTTTGACGGGGATCAGATGGCGGTTCACGTTCCGCTTTCGATCGAAGCTCAGACGGAATGTTGGACGCTTATGCTTTCTGCAAAAAACTTGCTTGATCCGGCAAACGGTAATCCTATCGTCGGACCTTCTCAGGATATGGTTTTGGGTATAAACTATATGTCGAGAATTCAGAGCGGCGTGAAAGGGGAAGGAAAAGTTTTCAAAGACGCCAACGAGGTAATGATCGCCGTTGAAGCTCAAACGGTTCATCTTCAAGCCAAGATTAAAGTTAAGATTGACGGTAAATGGATTGAAACTAGTCCTGCCAGAGTTATTCTAAACGATAATCTGCCAAAAGGTATTGATTATATAAACGAACCGCTAAACGATAAAAAAATCGCTAAAATTATATCTGAAATTTATAAAAAGAAAGGAACGGCGATAACGGTAAAGATGCTCGACGCTATAAAAGACGTCGGATTCAAATACGCTATGAAATTTGGAGCGACGATAGGAATGGAAGATATTATCGTCCCAGAAGAGAAAAAGATGATTCTTGAAAAAGCTCAAGAGAAAGCAGACGTTCTTTATAAAGAATACAGAGAAGGTATTATATCTTCAGAAGAGAGATTTAACAAAATTCAGGATATATGGACTAGAGCCGGACAGGAAATATCTACTTCCTTGTTGGAGTCTTTGAAGAAGGATAAAAACGGGTTTAACCCTGTTTATATGATGGCGGACTCGGGAGCTAGAGGGTCTACCACGCAGATTAGACAGCTGGCTGGAATGAGAGGTCTTATGACTAAACCGGGCGGCGACATTATCGAGCTTCCGATCAAGTCAAATTTTAAAGAGGGGCTATCCGTTATAGAATTTTATATTTCTACAAACGGAGCTCGAAAAGGTTTGGCGGATACCGCTCTCAAAACGGCCGACGCCGGTTATTTAACCAGAAGACTTGTAGATATAGCTCAAGACGTTATTGTAAACGAAGAAGATTGCGGTACGATTAACGGTATAGAAATGGCCGCTATTAAAGACGGCGACGAGATAATAGAACCTTTAAGAGACAGGATTATCGGTAGATATACCGCCGAAGATGTGAGAGATCCTATCGCCGGCGACATAATAATTGCGGCAAACGAATTGATAACCGAAGAAATTGCCGACGAGATAGACTCGCATATTATAGAATCTGTTAGAATTCGAACAGTTTTGACTTGCGAATCTAAAAAAGGCGTTTGTATCAAGTGTTACGGTCGAAATTTGGCGACAAACCAGACAGTAGATATGGGCGAATCTGTCGGAATTATTGCGGCTCAATCTATCGGACAGCCGGGAACTCAGCTGACTATGCGTACCTTTCACATAGGAGGAGCGGCTACCGGTATAGCTCAAGAGAATACAATTAAATTTAATTACAAAGTTTTAATAGAAGAGATAAAAGGTTCTACTATAAATTTGAAAAACGGTAATATTTTGTTTGCTAGAAAAGGTTATTTATATCTAAGTAGAGTAAATCACGAAGCGGATATAAAGGGTTGCGATCTTAAAGTCAACGACGGAGATAAGATATTTAACGGGAAACTTTTGTATATCGATAAGAACGGTAAAGAAGTATGCTCGTCTGAAGTAGGGTTTAGTAAAATATTTGGTAATAAATTGTTTATCAAAGCGATTACGCAAGAAATTGAAGTTGTTCCGGGATCGATTCTATTTAAGAACATTGGGGAGTCGTTTGAAGCCAAAGAGGTTATAGTTCAGTTTGACCCGTTTGTTCAACCGATGATTTCTGAAAAAACCGGAAAGGTTAAGTTTGCAGATCTCAAAATAGGTATTACAATCAAAGAAGAAATAGACGAAACAACCAGCACAAAAAAACATAGAATTGCGGATAATTTTATCGACACTTTACAACCGAGGATTGTTATTCTTAACGAAAGCGATATTGAGATAGCTTCTTATATGCTACCCGGAGGAGCGTATTTGAACGTAAAAGACGGCGAATTTATAGAGGCGGGGCACACTATAGCTAAAATTATTAAGAAAGCTACAAAAGCGGCCGATATAACCGGAGGTTTACCGAGAGTCGCCGAGTTGTTTGAGGCCCGAAAGCCGAGAGACGCGGCGGTTTTAGCTAAAGTAAGCGGGATTGTCAGGTTCAGGGGTAAGTTAAAAGGAAAAGATATAATTGTAGTTGAAGATAATTTTAAAAATGAATTTAAACATACTGTTCCGACCGGATCGTTTTTATTAGTTAGAGACGGGGATATGGTAAAAGCCGGAGAACAACTTTCCGAAGGTCCGGTTAATCCTCACGACGTGCTTCAGATATTAGGCGAGAACAAACTTCAGGGATTTATGATGAACGAAGTTCAAGCGGTGTATAGATTGCAGGGCGTTAATATTAACGACAAACACATCGGTATTATAGTCAGACAGATGATGCGAAAAGTAGAAATAACGGATATTGGCGATACAAGATTTATAACCGGTCAGATAATTGATAAATTCCAATTTTACGATGAAAACAAAAAAGTAATGAAGGAAGGCGGTCAACCGGCTATAGCGAGACCGATATTACTTGGTATCACTCGAGCGTCTTTGACAATCGATTCATTCTTTAGCGCCGCTTCGTTTCAAGAGACGACTAAAGTTCTTACTAACGCGTCGATTAAAGGTATGTACGATTATCTAAACGGTTTAAAAGAGAACGTTATTATCGGACATCTTATACCGGCCGGTTCGGGAATGAAACTTTATAAGAATATAAAATTATACGACGAAAATATGGAAGATTTGGACGTTTCGTTGAATAAGATTATGGAAGAAAAAAATAAACTAATCGGCGAGAATGCGATAAAAGATAAGGAAGGATTAGGTAATATTTTTTAAAGCGGAGAAATAAAAAAAATTATTGACAATATGAATATTTTTTGATATATTTGCCGTCAATGTATTTATAATTTGAGAATTGAATGGAGAATGGAAATGCCGACAATTAATCAATTGATTAGGATTGGAAGAGAAAAGGTTAAGACTAAAACAAATTCGCCAGCGTTGAAAAGCTGTCCTCAAAGAAGAGGCGTATGTACAAGAGTAATGACTTTAACGCCAAAAAAGCCAAATTCCGCTTTAAGAAAAGCGTGTAGGGTTAGATTGACCACAGGTTTTGAGGTTACTTCATATATACCGGGCGTTGGACATAATTTACAGGAACACTCTGTCGTTTTGATTAGGGGCGGAAGAGTTAAGGATTTACCGGGCGTTAGGTACCACGTTGTAAGAGGAGCTCTTGATTCTATCGGAGTAGAGGGAAGAAAGAGAAGTCGATCTAAGTACGGCGCAAAGAAACCAAAAGCATAAGGAGAATATAGATTATGGCTAGAAGCAGATATATACCTAAAAGACAGATATTACCCGATGAAAAATACAATAATTTGTTGGTGTCAAAATTCATAAACGTAATGATGTCTGAAGGAAAGAAGTCGGTTGCAAGAAAAATATTATACACAGCTTTAGAGCAGTTGTCTCAAAAGACCGGCAGAAATCCGGTAGAGTCTTTCACCGAGGCTATTGATAATGTTAGGCCGTTAGTGGAAGTTAAATCAAGAAGAGTCGGCGGAGCTACTTATCAGGTTCCGATTGAAGTTCAAGAGGACCGCGGTAGGGCGTTGGCTATAAGGTGGATTATTTCTTATTCGAGAAAAAGATCGGAAAAGACTATGAATCTTAAATTGGCGGGAGAATTAATCGATTCTTTCAATAAAACTGGGACTACTTACAAGAAAAAAGAAGATACTCATAAAATGGCTGAAGCCAATAAGGCTTTCTCGCATTTTAAATGGTAACGCAATAGTATATAGGGGAAAATTTGATGGCTAGATCGGTTTCTTTAGAGAAAACAAGAAATATTGGTATAATGGCTCATATAGACGCCGGTAAAACAACTTTAACTGAAAGGATATTGTTTTATACCGGTAAGTCTCATAAAGTAGGCGAGGTTCACAATGGGGAAGCTACGACAGACTGGATGGAGCAAGAAAAGGAGAGGGGTATCACAATTACGTCGGCGTGTATAACTACGTCGTGGTTGCAACACAGAATAAACGTTATAGATACTCCCGGGCACGTGGATTTTACTGTGGAGGTTGAAAGATCTTTGAGGGTGTTGGACGGAGCGGTCGGCGTGTTTTGTTCTGTCGGCGGAGTTCAACCGCAATCGGAAACAGTTTGGAGACAGGCGAATAAATATAAAGTTCCAAGAATTATATATGTTAACAAAATGGACAGAATGGGCGCGGATTTTTATAACGTTTTTTCTCAGACTAAAAAGAAGCTTGGGGCAAATTCAGTTCCGATTCAGATTCCAATAGGCGCGGAAGAAAATTTTAAAGGCGTTATAGATCTAGTAGAGATGAAGGCTTATTTTTTTGACGATACGGCGGTTTTGGTAAATTACGAGGTTAAGGATATACCTGCCGAGTATATGGATAAAGCTAAAGAGTTTAGAGATCAAATGATCGAAGCTTGTTCCGACGTCGACGATGTTATTATGGAAAAATACCTTGAAGGAAAAGAGGTTGCAAAAGAAGAAATAAAACGCGCTTTAAGAAAAGGTTGCATAGAATGTAAGTTGTTCCCTATGGTTTGCGGAACAGCTATTAAAAACAAAGGCGTTCAGGCGCTTTTAAACGCAGTAGTAGATTATTTACCCGCTCCTACGGATGTTCCGGATATACAAGGTATTAATCCCGTAGACGGCGCGGTTATGGCAAGGAAATCAAGCGACTCTGAGCCTTTTAGCGCTCTTGCGTTTAAAATAATGACTGATCCTTTTGTCGGTAAGCTTACATTTTTTAGAGTATATTCGGGGACGTTGACAAACGGATCATATGTATATAATTCTACCTCTGATAAAAGAGAAAGAATTGGACGAATTTTACAGATGCACGCTAATAAAAGAGAAGAAATTGAAGAGGTTTATAGCGGAGATATAGCCGCGGCGGTGGGTCTGAAATTTACCACAACCGGCGACACGCTTTGCGATGAACAGAATCAAGTAATTCTTGAGTCGATGGTGTTTCCGGACCCTGTTATTTCTATTGCGATTGAACCGAAATCTAAAGGAGATAGCGATAAACTTGGGGTTGCTTTACAAAAAATGGCTGAGGAAGACCCCACTTTTAAAGTTAACGTTGACGTTGAAACCGGACAAACGATTATTCGCGGGATGGGGGAATTGCATCTTGAGATAATTGTAGATAGAATATTTAGAGAATTCGAAGTTGCGGCTAACGTTGGAGCTCCGCAGGTAGCTTATAGAGAAACCATTACAGGTACTTCGGATATTAATAATAAATACGCTAAACAATCCGGAGGACACGGACAATACGGTCACGTTATGATTAAATTTGAGGCTGTGGCGCCGGGAACGGGATTTGTTTTTGAAAATAAAATTGTCGGCGGTAAAATTCCAAAAGAATATATTCCGGCGGTAGAAAAGGGGCTTGTCGAGGCCTCGCAAAATGGAGTGCTGGCGGGATATCCAGTTGTTGATTACAAAGCTATATTATACGACGGGTCGTATCACGACGTAGACTCTTCTGAAATGGCTTTCAAGATATGCGCTATTCAGGCTTTCAAAGAAGGTATGGCAAAAGCGAAACCGGTATTACTGGAACCTATTATGGATATAGAGGTTGTCTCTCCGGATGATTATACTGGGGATATAATTGGTAATATAAATTCTAAAAGAGGTAGGATAGAGAGTATGGAAGATAAGAGGGGCGAAAAAACTATAAAAGCTAAAGTTCCTCTGGCTAATATGTTTGGTTATTCTACAAGTTTGAGATCTTTATCGCAAGGTAGAGCTAATTATACCATGCAATTTGATCACTACGAAGAGACGCCAAAAAATGTTGCTGAAGAGATTATGAAGAAATATTCAAAATAATTAAATAATAAAATTTAGGAGGAAAATTTAATGGCAAAAGAGGTATATAACAGGACAAAACCTCACATCAATGTTGGAACCATAGGGCACGTAGATCATGGTAAGACTACCCTTACTTCGGCATTGTGTACTTATTCGGCTGGTAAGGGGTTCGGTAAGGCTTTGAAATACGAGGATATCGATAACGCCCCAGAGGAAAAAACTAGAGGTATAACAATTAATACCAGACACGTTGAGTATGAAACTGTAAAAAGACATTATGCTCACGTAGATTGTCCCGGTCACGCCGACTATATTAAAAACATGATAACAGGCGCGGCTCAGATGGATGGCGCTATATTGGTAGTATCGGCCGCCGATGGAGCTATGCCTCAAACAAGAGAGCATATTCTATTAGCAAAACAGGTAAACGTTCCGTATATAGTTGTTTTTGTAAACAAAGTAGATATGGTTGACGATCCTGAATTGTTGGAACTTGTCGAGATGGATTTAAGAGAGCTTTTAAGTTCTTATGATTTTCCGGGAGACAAAATTCCTTTCATAAAGGGATCGGCTAAGCTTGCAGGCGAAAACATCACAGATCCAAATGCTACAAAATGTATTCAAGAACTTTTAGACGCTTTGGATAGTTATATTCCGCAACCGGAAAGACAAGAAGATAAAGATTTCTTGATGCCGGTAGAGGATATTTTTACTATTTCCGGAAGAGGAACTGTAGCAACCGGTAGAATAGAAAGAGGAACTATAAATATTGGAAACGAAGTTGAAGTAGTTGGAATAAAACCGACTCAAAAGACTACCGTTACCGGCGTTGAGATGTTCAACAAAACTCTTGATAAGGGTATTGCGGGAGATAACGTTGGGTTGCTTCTTAGAGGTATTGAAAAGAAGAACATAGAAAGAGGCCAAGTTATTGCAAAGACTGGTTCGATAACCCCGCATAAAAAATTCACTGCAACGACCTATATTCTTAAGAAAGAAGAGGGCGGAAGACATACTGCGTTTTTTGACGGATATAGACCTCAATTCTTTTTCAGAACTACCGACGTTACCGGTTCGGTAAAATTACCGGAAGGCACCACTATGGTTATGCCGGGAGATACCGTAAATATTACGGCTGAGCTTATCACTACAATAGCGATGGAAAAAAATTTAAGATTCGCTATCAGAGAAGGCGGAAGAACAGTTGGAGCGGGCTCGGTAATGGATATTATAGAATAATTCTAGATCAATAACTAAAGATATTATACTATTATTGGTATAATATCTTTTTTTTTAAAAACTTCTTTAATGAGGCGGTTTTTAAAAAAAATATAAACGCTAAATTTTCTAAATTTAGTTGCTTTTTTTTAGAAAATATGGTAGTATCTTTAAACTTAAAAAAAAGATAATTATAGTATATAAATTAAGGATTCAAAGATGGTTGCAAATAAGATTAGAGTAAGATTAAGAGGTTATGATATTGAGTTAGTTGACCAAGCGGCTAAGTCTATAGTGAGCGCGGTAAGAAAAACGGGCGCTAAATTTTCAGGCCCTATTCCTTTGCCGACAAGAATCAATAAATATACGGTCTTAAGGTCTGTAAATATAAACGTTAATTCGAGAGAGCAGTTTGAAATGAGAACGCACAAAAGATTGATAGATATTGAGCCAGTTGAAGGGACTTTGGAGTCCTTAATGAAGTTGGAGTTAGCGGCCGGCGTCGACGTAGATATAAAATAATTTAATTGAGGATTTGATATGTTGGGTTTAATTGGAAAAAAAATTGGAATGACTCAAGTTTTTGAAGTAAACGGAGATATTGTTCCTGTAACAATAATAAAAGTTGATAAAAACACCGTTATTGGAAAAAAGATAAAAGAAAGAGACGGTTATAACTCGTTGATATTAGGGTATGAAGATTTACGGAAGGGGAAGGTTTTAAAAGTTATTGCGGGGCAATTCAAGGATGATATAAAACCGAAGAAGTTTTTGAAAGAATTCAAAATTGAAAATTTGGATGAATATAATATAGGTTCTGAGATTGGGGTAGAGCTTTTTCAAGACATGAAATTTGTTGACGTTACGGCTAATTCAAAAGGTAAAGGGTTTCAGGGAGTTGTTAAGAGATATGGATTTGGCGGCGGAAGAGCTACCCATGGTTCGAAGTTTCATAGACAAAACGGTTCGACTGGGCAAAAATCTTATCCTTCAAGAGTGTTAAAAGGCGTTAAAAGAGCCGGAAGAATGGGCAACGATACAGTTACCGTTCAGAGTTTAAAAGTGGTTAAAATTGATAATGAAAAAGGGGTTATGTTAGTTAAAGGCGCAGTGCCGGGCACTAAGAACTCTTTAGTTTACATAAATAGCGCAAAAAAGAAAACTGCGGCAAAATAATTAAGGAAAATATTTTTTTAAGGATAGTTTATGAAAGCGAGCGTAATTGATATAAATGGTAAAAAAGTAAAAGAGATAGAAATTAGCGATTCTGTTTTTTTTATTAAACCAAACAAAGATACGATTTACGAATCTATAAAAAACGAATTGGCTAATAAAAGACAAGGGACGTCTTCTGTAAAAACTAAAGCCGAAGTATCCGGATCCGGTACGAAACCTTGGAAACAAAAGGGGACTGGTAGGGCTCGAGTTGGTACAAAAAGGAATCCAGTTTGGACGCACGGCGGCGTCGCTTTTGGGCCAAATCCAAGAGATTTTTCTTATAAACTTCCTAAGAAGGTTAAGAATTTGGCTTATAGATCTATTTTTTCATTAAAAAATAGCGAAGGCAATGTAATAATTGTTGATAAGTTTCCTTTGACTGAAGGTAAGACTAAGGAATTTCTTGATATGATTAATAATGTTGTTACAAAAAACGGAGTTAATGATAGAGTGGCTTTGATTGTTACAGATAATGATAAACTGGTTTATCGAGCTTCTAGAAATATTTCGTGGATAAAGAATTTAAATTCGGCAAGATTGAACATCCATGATCTTTATTATTCAAACAAACTTGTTTTGACAGAAGAATCTGTAATGAATATTGATAATAATTTTAAAGTAAACGAGGCGTAAAATGGATTTGGATCAAGTAATAATAAAACCTGTAATAACAGAAAAATCAACTTTAATTCGCGATAAACAAAACAAATATGTTTTTATTGTCGATAAAAAAGCGGACAAAATATCTATATATAAGGCAATTAAAAATATGTTTAACGTTAGTCCGTTGAAAATCAATGTTATTAACGTTGGCGGAAAACTAAAAAGAGTTAGATATAAATACGGTTTTACATCTTCTTTTAAAAAAGCTGTAATAACTTTAAAAAAAGGCGATAAAATCGCAATATTTGAAGGTGTGTAAGGGAGTAGATAATGGGAATCAAAAGATATAATCCGACGACGCCAAGTTTAAGAAACATGACGGTCTTGACATACGAAGAGATCACCGAGGTAAAACCCTTAAAAGCGCTTACCAAAGGAAAAAAAAGAGGGAGCGGAAGATCCGGAGCAGGTAGAATATCTGTAAGGCATAAAGGCGGCGGAGCTAAAAGAAAATTTAGAGAAGTTGACTTTAAAAGGGATAAGTATGGTATAGAGGCGAAAGTAGCTTCTATAGAGTATGATCCAAACAGAAGCGCTAATATTGCTCTTTTGTTTTACAAAGACGGGGAAAAAAGATATATAGTTTGTCCGGATAAACTGAAAGTGGGCGACGTTATTAAATCAGACGATACGGTTGAGGTTGAGATAGGCAACTGCGCTAGATTGAAAAATATTCCCGTAGGAACTATAGTTCATAATATAGAAATGGAGCCAAACAAAGGCGCTCAGATAGCTCGATCAGCCGGAGCTTACGCTCAAATATCGGGTTTTGAAAACGGCAAAGTAATTATGAAGATGCCGTCGGGCGAAATGAGATATATAAATGATATGTGTTTTGCTACTATCGGGCAGGTTGGCAATATTGATTATAATAAAGTAAACGTTGGGAAAGCCGGTAGAATGAGAGATTTGGGCGTTCGTCCAAGCGTTAGAGGTACTGCGATGAATCCTATCGACCATCCGCACGGCGGAGGGGAAGGTAAGACGAAGGGCGGAAGACATCCAGTTACGCCTTGGGGTAAACCGACAAAAGGTTATAAAACGAGACAAAAAAAGAAGCCTTCTTCTAATCAGATAATAAGAAGAAAAAAGAAATAATCGATAATATAGGATAAGGAGAATAAAGTGTCAAGAAGCGTAAAAAAAGGTCCGTTTATAGATAAACATTTATATAAAAAAGTTATAGATATGAAAAATTCCGGTCAAAAAAAACCGGTTAAAACTTGGTCGAGAAGATCGACTATATTTCCTGAAATGGTTGGTTTAACTTTAAACGTTTACAATGGAAAGAAATTTATACCCGTTTATGTTACTGAAAATTTAGTTGGTCATAAATTGGGTGAATTTTCTCCTACGAGAACGTTTAGGGGACACTCAGGATCTGAAAAAAAAGCAAAGGGGTAAAAAATGACGTCGGTAGCAAGTTTGAAATATATTAGAATCTCTCCTTATAAAGTAAGAAGAGTGGCAAACGAATTAAAGAATAAAAATGTCGTCGACGCCGAGTCTTACTTATCGGTTTTGACTAATAGAGGGGCGGCGATACTGAAACAACTTATACATTCCGCTAGATCTAATTATTTGAATAAAGATAAGAATGTAGACGAACAAGATTTATATATAAAGAAAATTTTAGTCGACGGCGGTCCAACGATGAAAAGATTTCATCCAATATCAAAAGGACGAGCTTCGAAAATATTAAAAAGAACTTGTCATGTTCAGATAGAAGTCGGCAATAGGGGAGATGAATAAATGGGACAAAAAGTTAATCCGGTAGGTTTAAGACTTGGTATAAATAAAACTTGGGACTCAGTATGGTTTGTAGATAAAAAGAATTATGCAAAATCCTTGCATGAAGATCTTAAGATAAAAGATATTATAGAAGCGTATAATTATAGTAACGAAGATCAAAAAAAGGGTAAGAAAGTAACGGCCGAAATATCCAAGGTTGAGATTTATAGAAAACCCGATAGAATAACGATTTTAATTAGTTCTTCCAGACCCGGCGTAGTTATAGGTCCCGATGGTAAGAACATACAAGACTTAACGGCCAAAATTGCTAAAATGACTTCATCAAAAGTTGATATAAAAATAAAAGAGATTAAAAAACCGGAAGTTAACGCTAAACTTATAGCAAATAACGTAGCAAAACAGCTTATGGGTAGAGTTCCTTTTAGAAGAGCTATGAAGAAAGTAATGGCGGACGCTAAAAAAGGCGGAGTAAACGGAATTAAAATACAGTGTTCGGGGAGATTGGGCGGAGCCGATATGGCTAGAACCGAATGGTATAGAGAAGGTAGAATTCCTCTTCATACTTTAAGAGCCGATATTGATTACGGCGTATCAACTGCTTCTACAACTTATGGAGCTACGGGAATTAAAGTGTGGGTTTTTAATAAAGAAATATTGAAAAAAGATATTAAAGAAGATGCGGGGCAGTTAATTAAAAAACAAAGAAAAGGCGCTAAAAAGGGCGAAGAATAAAAATAATAACTAATTTGGAGTATATATATGTTAATGCCGAAAAGACAAAAATTTAGAAAACAACAGAGATGGAGATTTAAAGGCGTCGCGCACAGAGGCAACAAAGTAGTATTTGGCGATTTTGGAATGATGGCGTTAGAGCCAAAACTTATAACAAATAGACAGATTGAGGCAACGAGAAGAACTATATCTAGATCTTTAAAAAGAGCCGGTAATATATGGATTACAGTTTATCCCGATATTCCATATACAAAGAAACCAGCCGAAACTCGTATGGGTAACGGTAAAGGAAACGTAGAGTATTACGTGGCAAAAGTATTACCGGGGAAAGTTCTTTTTGAAATATCCGGAGTTACAGAGGAAATTGCAACTAAAGCGTTTTGGTTAGCCGGACAAAAGCTTCCGATAAAAACAAAGTTAGTAAGAAGAGAAACGTTATAGAAATAATGAGGATTTTAAATGAAAGTTAAAGAATTAAGAGAAAAAACAATTGCGGAGTTAATATCAGAAAGAGATAAGTTAAAAAAAGCTTATAATGAATTAAGATTTAAAAAAATTGTTAGCGTTGTTGAGAATCCTTTGCAATTGAGAGCTATCCGAAGAAATATAGCGACAATTTTAACCGTTTTACATGAAAGAGAGTTGGAAAAAATAAAAGAAGAAATAAATAAACTGGAGAAATAAAGTGAGCGATCAAGTTAAAAATAAGATTATTAAATCTATGATTGGCGTCGTGAAAAGCGACAAAATGGATAAAACAATTGTAGTCAGCGTTGAATATAAGTATTTGCATCCATTATATAAAAAATACGTAAAGAAGACTAAAAAATTTAAAGCTCACGATGAAAATAACGAATGCAAAGAAGGCGATACCGTAATGATAGAGTCGAGTAGGCCGATTAGTAAAGAAAAGTGTTGGAAACTCGTTGAAATAATAAGTAAAGCAAAGTAGGAGACGGCAAATGATACAAATGGAGACTATGTTAAAGGTAGCGGATAATAGCGGCGCTAAATTGGTAAAATGTATCAAAGTTTTAGGCGGTTCAAAGAGGCGTTACGCTTCTATTGGCGATATTATAGTCGTTGCTGTAAGGGAGTGTATTCCAAATAGCCCTATAAAAAAAGGTACTGTTTTAAAGGGGGTTATTGTTAGAATTAATAGAGAATACAAGAGATCAGACGGCTCGTATATCAGATTTGACGATAATGCAATTGTTATAATAGACGCGAATAAAAACCCAAAAGGCACTAGAGTCTTTGGGCCAGTTGCGAGAGAGTTGAGAGAAATGGATTACATGAAAATCGTATCTCTTGCGCCAGAAGTAATATAGTTTTGGAGAAAAATAAATGATAAACTTTAAAAAAATTAAAAAAAACGATATGGTAAAAATTATAGCCGGTAAAGACGTGGGTAAGAGCGGGAAGATATTAGAGGTTGATAGAGCCAAAGGAACCGTTTTAGTAGAGGGCTTGAATTTAGTAAAAAAAACCATAAAAAAAAGCAATAAAAATCAAGCCGGCGGTATCAAAACTATCGAAGCCGGTATTAATATATCTAACGCTCAAGTAATATGTCCAAAATGCAAGAAAAGCGTAAGAATAGGAATTTTAGTTAAAGAAAATGGCGATAAAGTTAGGATATGTAAAAAATGTTCTGCTGAAATTGTTTATTAGGAGAAAAAATGGAACCAAGATTAAAACAAATGTATAAAGATACGGTAGTTAAGGAATTACAGAAAAAATATGAATATAAAAACGTTATGGATATTCCTAAGATAGAAAAGATTGTTTTAAGTATGGGCGTTGGTAAAGCAATTCTTGATAAAAAGAAAGTTGAAACCGCAGTAGACGATTTAACTTTAATTGCCGGACAAAAAGCTGTAAAAACAAAATCTAAGAAATCTATTGCTACTTTCAAATTGAGAGAAGGTATGGAAATCGGTTGTATGGTAACTCTGCGAGCGTCAAGAATGTATGAATTTCTGGATAGACTCATTAATATTTCGCTTCCCCGAGTTAAGGATTTTAAAGGGGTAAAAGATACAGGGTTTGACGGAAGAGGAAATTTTTCAATGGGTATTCAGGAACATCTTATATTTCCTGAAATCAATTTTGATAAAATAGATGAAATTAAAGGTTTAAATATAACAATTGTAACTACGGCAAAAAGCGACGAAGAAGCAAAAACATTGTTACAGTTATTTAATATGCCCTTTGTAAAAAGATAGGAGTAAAAATATTATGGCAAGAAAAGCAATGATTGAAAAATATCGAAGAAAACCAAAATATGAAATTAGAATTAAACATAGGTGTAACATCTGCGGTAGACCCAGAGGGTATTTGAGAAAATTTGATATGTGTAGAATTTGTTTTAGAAAGCTAGCCAATCAGGGTAAAATACCCGGAGTAGTTAAATCATCTTGGTAATTTAAAAATAGGAGATAAGAATGGCAATCCATGATACAATTGGAGATATGTTAGCAAAAATTAATAACGCGATTTTAGCTAAACATGAAAAAGTAAATATTTTTCCTTCCAAAGAAAAACTGGAAATAATTAAAATATTAAAGAATGAAGGATATATTAAAAACTTTAAGAAAGTTGTAGAAGAAGAAAAAAACTTTATAAGGTTATTTTTAAAATATGACGACGAAGGCAAATCTGTAGTAGAGGGTTTCTTAAGAATAAGCAAACCCGGAAGAAGAATTTATAAAGGATATAAAGACATCCCAAGATTATATAACGGAATGGGTACTATTATTGTATCTACTTCTACGGGGCTAACTACAGGAAAAAAAGCTGTAGAAAGAAAAGTTGGCGGCGAAATATTGTGTAGCGTTTGGTAAATTTATTGACAAAACGCATTTAATATATTATATACAAGTACGTTTATAACGGCGATATAAACTGAAAAAAGGAAGGGGATTATAATGTCAAGAATTGGAAAATTACCTATAGAAATACCCGCTCAGGTGAAGATAACGAATTCTGAAAAGAAGATAATTATCGAAGGGCCTAAAGGTAAAATGGAATTAGATATAGATAGCAACATTTTAGTTAAAAATGAGGGAAGCAAATTAATAATAGATAGAAAAAGCGATGAAAAAAACGCTAGAGCCGCTCATGGTTTGTATCGCGTACTTATTCAAAACATGGTAAAAGGCGTTACTACGGGTTTTGAAAGAAAACTTGAAATAAGCGGAACTGGATTTAAAGCTAACGTCGAAGGACAAAATTTAGTGTTGAATCTTGGATATTCCCATATAATAAAATATCCTATTCCGAAAGAAATAAAAATTGTAGTTGAGGAAAATGTTAAAATAAATATTAGCGGTATGGATAAACATTTAGTTGGATTTGTCGCATCGGAAATTAGGAAATTAAGAAAACCGGAACCGTATAAAGGTAAGGGGATTAAATATTCCGATGAAAAGATAAGAAGAAAAGCGGGAAAAGCGGCTAAGAAATAAAAATTATTATGAATCAATGGAGATATTATGTTTAAAAAAAATTGGACTATAGAAAGAAGGTTAAGAAGAAAAAAATCTATAAAAACAAAAATATTTGGAACTGTAGAAAAACCAAGACTTTCGGTATTTAAAAGTAATAAATATATATATGTTCAAGCTATCGACGATAATAACGGCTCAACATTGGCTAGCGCGTCGAGTATTACTTATTTCAAAGACAAGAAAGCGGTTAAATTGAACAAAGATATTGCAAAAAAAGTCGGAGAAGATATTGCCGAAGAGTTGAAGAAAAAGAAAATAGAAACTGTAGTATTTGATAGAAATGGTTATCTATATACCGGTAAAGTTAAAGTTCTTGCCGATGCCGCAAGAGAAAAGGGAATTAAATTCTAATAAACAATATAATAGCGAGGTAAACGATGTCTGATATAGAGAATAAAAATATAGCTTTAGACGATATGGGATCTCCCGAAATTTCGATGAACGAAAAGGTTATAAAACTGAGTAGGGTTGCCAAAGTTGTAAAGGGCGGTAGAAGATTTAGTTTTGCGGCGTTGGTCGTAGTTGGCGATAAAGCCGGTCAAGTCGGAATTGGATTTGGTAAAGCAAACGAAGTTGCCGACGCTATATCAAAAGCCGGGCAAAATGCTAAAAAGAAGATGTTTAAAATAATATTAACTAAAAAAAAGACTATTCCGCACGAGGTTATAGGAAGGTATAAGAGTTCAAAAGTAATTATGCGACCGGCCGCTCCTGGAACTGGAGTAATAGCGGGGGGAGCAGTAAGATCTTTAATGGACGTCGTTGGAGTAAACGATATATTAGCGAAAGTTTTGGGGTCGAAAAACCAGTTAAATGTAACAAAAGCGGCTTTAAATGGTCTATTATCTTTGAAAAATATTAAAGACGTGGCCAATAGAAGAGGCAAAAAAATGAGCGAGTTGTTTTAGCAAGAGATTAAAAGTAATAAAGGGTAAAAAATGGCTAAAAAAATTAAAATAAAATTGGTAAGATCTATTTATGGAATATTAGAAGATCAAAGAGGTACTATTAAAGCGTTAGGGTTAAGAAAAATTAATCAAATTAGAGAACATAACGATTGTCCGGTCATTCAAGGAATGATTTTTAAAGTAAAACATTTAGTAGAAATTGTAAAATAGGAAGGATGCTATGAGTATAGAACTATTAAAACCGCCAATAAATTCTGTAAAAAAAAGAAATAGGGTTGGAAGAGGTCCCGGATCGGGTAACGGTAAAACGTCTGGAAAAGGTCATAGAGGACAAAACTCAAGAAAAGGCGGCGGGGTAAGACTTGGATTTGAAGGGGGACAAACTCCGCTCTATCGAAGATTACCAAAAAGAGGTTTTAAAAATTTTTATTTCAAAAAGAATTATAATGAAATAAACGTATATCTTTTAAATCAGTTTGAAAATGGAACGGTTATTAATAAAGAACTGTTAAACGAAATTGGTCTTATTCCAATGTCAAGAAATGGCGTTAAAATATTAGGTAACGGCGATTTGAATAAAAAACTAGAAGTTCATGCCGACGTTTTTTCTAAATCTGCAAAAGAAAAAATTGAAAAAGCCGGCGGAAAAGTTGTAGAGTTAAATAAAAACTAAAAAAGCCGATTTATATCCGGCTAAGGAAAAATGTAATGTCAAATGCTTTTGTAAATATTTTTAAAATAAAAGAATTGAGAAGTAAAATTCTTTTTACAATAGGGATACTTGTTGTATATAGAATTGGAGCTCAAATACCTGTTCCGGGAATAAATTTTACGGCATTAAAGTTGTTTTTACAATCGCAAAGCGGCGGCGGAGATCCTCTTTTTGAATATTTTAATTTTTTTGCCGGCGGAGCTTTTGATAATATGTCGATTTTTGCTTTGGGTATAATGCCGTATATTACTACTTCAATTATAATGCAACTTTTGTTAATGATTCTTCCATCTTTGAAAAGATTGTCTGAAGAAGACGGCGGAAGAAAGAAAATTAACCAGTTCATTAGAATGGGAACTTTACCGGTATGTATTTTACAAAGTTTTCTAACTATAAACTTTATTAATTCTTTACCTGAAGAAGTTATTGTTATGGCTCCAAAATTACTTTTTTATATTTCAACAGTAGTTATAACAACAACCGGTACTATAATACTAATGTGGCTTGGCGAGCAAATTTCGCAAAAAGGTATTGGAAACGGTATCTCTTTGATAATATTCGCCGGTATAGTAGCAAGAATACCCGGAGCAATCAAACAATTGTTTGATAAAGTTCAGAGAGGAGAACTCGACATTCCAGTTGTTTTAACCATTATTATTATGTTTATTTTTGTAATTGCTTTGGTAATTTACGAACAACAGGGACAGAGAAAGATTCCAGTTAATTATGCAAAAAGAATCGTCGGAAGAAAAGTGTATGGGGGAGCTCCAAACACTTATTTACCTTTAAAGATTAATCCTTCGGGGGTTATTCCGATAATATTTGCAAATTCTTTGTTAATACTGCCTTCAACTTTATCGTCGCTGTTTACCGGAGTGGGTTGGATAGAAGCTATTGGAAGAGCTATGACGCCCGGTAATATAGTATATATGATTGTTTATTCGTTATTAATTATATTTTTTGCATATTTTTATACTCAAGTTACGCTTAATCCAAAAGAGATAGCGAAAAACATTAGAGAAAACGGAGGATCTATACCCGGAGTACCGGTTAATAAAGTTGAAGAGCATTTAACTAAGATATTAAATAGAATAGTTTTACCGGGTTCGATTTTTCTAGCTTTTATTGCGATTATTCCTACCGTAATAGTAGCTTTGATACCTGAATTTCCGGCTAGCTTTGCTTATCTGTTAGGCGGTACTTCATTGATAATTATAGTCGGAGTAGACCTAGATACGATGAGTCAAATTGAAAGTAATCTAAAAATGCATCATCAAGATGGATTGGTAAAAAAAGGTAAAATTAGATCAAGAAATTTTTAATTACTGAAAATGTAAAGAAAGGGGTTAACTATGAAAGTTAGAGCAAGCGTTAAGTCTATATGCGATAAATGTCGCGTAATAAAAAGGAAAGGCGTTATCAGAGTGATATGCGAAAATCCAAGACACAAGCAAAGACAAAAATAAAAGGAGATTTTATATATGGCGAGAATTGCCGGTATTGATTTACCAAATAAACCAATAGAGATATCGTTAACTTATATTTATGGAATAGGGAGATCTTTAGCGATAGAAATATGCGCAAAAGCGAAAGTAAAAATTGGAACCAGAGCAAATAATCTTACCGAAACGGAAGTTAATGAATTAAGAAAAGTTATTGAAAACGAATACGACGTAGAAGGTAGACTTCGAACAATCGTCAATATGAACATAAAAAGATTGATGGATATTGGTTCATATAGAGGTTTAAGACACAGAAAAGGACTTCCGGTTAGGGGACAAAGGACTAAAACAAACTCAAGAACAAGGAAAGGTAAAAAAAGAACAGTTGCCGGAAAGAAGAAATAATAATATAAAATTTTAATAGTAATTTTATAAAAGGAGAATAAATTTGAGCGCGAAAACAGTAGCAAAGGGCAAGAAAAAAGAAAAAAAAGTAGTAGGATACGGAAGAGTATACATACAAGCTTCCTTTAATAATACAATCGTTACCGTTACAGACCAAAAAGGAAACGTTCTTTCATGGTCTTCTTCAGGTACGTTGACAGGATTTAGAGGCGCAAAAAAAGCGACCCCATTTGCCGCCCAATTAGTAGCTGAGAAAGCCGCAATTAAAGCTAGAGATAATTATGGATTAAAAGAAGTTGAGATATATGTAAAAGGACCGGGCGTAGGAAGAGAATCGGCTATAAGAACTTTGGATAACCTCGGTTTAAAAGTCTCGATAATTAAAGATATTACCCCAGTTCCGCATAACGGCTGTAGAGCGAAAAAGAGAAGAAGAGTTTAGGAGAATAGAAGATGGCTAGATATTTACAAGCAAAATGTAGAAGATGTAGAGCGGAAAACCAAAAGTTATTTTTGAAAGGAGAGAGATGTTCTACCGTTAAATGTCCTATAGATAAAAAAGATAGTTTGTTAAGAAAAGGACTTCCCGGAAAAGCAACCGGTTTTAGAATGAAAAAGATGTCCGTATTTGGAATTCAGCTTAAAGAAAAGCAAAAAGTTAAACAAATGTACGGCGTTTTAGAAAGACAATTTAGACGATATTTCCATATAGCAAACGCGCAAAAAGGCGTAACGGGCGATAATTTAGTAAAAATATTAGAATCAAGACTAGATAATATTGTTTATCGAATGCATTTTGCTACTTCAAGAAGTCAAGCGCGGCAAATTATTTTGCATGGACACATAGACGTAAACGGTAGAAAAGTAGATATACCTTCTTATAACGTAAAAGAAGGCGACGTTGTATCTGTAAAAGAAAAAAGTAAAAAGTTTGTCGTAATTATGGAAGCGTTGAAATTGGTAAATTCTCAGGGCGTAGTTCCATGGTTGGAAGTTGATATAGATAATGAAAAAGGCGTAGTAAAACAATTACCAAGAAGAAGCGAAGTACTGGACCTTTCGAATATTAACGAGCAATTAATAGTTGAATTGTATTCTAAGTAAAATAATGTTAGGAGTATATAGTGAATTCAAGGGCATTAGTAAAAGGATTTAAAAAACCGAAGGGAATAAGTTACGAAAAAGAAGATCAAACTCCTAATTATGGAAGATTTGTAATTTATCCGTTTGAAAGAGGTTTTGGACATACGATAGGCAATACTTTCAGAAGAATATTGTTGTCAAGTATCCCGGGGTACGCTATATCGGCTCTTGTGATCAAAACAAAGACTGAAAAGGGCGAATTTAAAGCGTTATCGTCAGTTTTTGAACCGATACCGGAGGTTTTAGAAGAAACTCATGAAGTTATAAGTAATTTGAAGAACGTTAAGCTAAAATTAATTGAAGAGTTAGAATCCAAAACAATAAAGATTGAAAAAAAAGGAAATTATTCTTTAATGGCTTCTGATTTGCAAGTAGACGATACTATCGAAGTATTTAATAAAGACTTGCAT
>JAGOCL010000245.1 GCA_017998755.1 Spirochaetota bacterium
AAAAAGGGCTTATTAAATTAATTAATAATAAAAAAATTAATACGTACTTATCAAAACATATACTTCTAAAATACCTTAAATTTGAATTCAAACATAATAATTACGATACCGTTTTAAAATACATTACAAAGATCTCAGACGAGGAATTTGTAAATTTATCGCCTGAGATCAAATATTTAGAAGGATTATCGTATTATCAAAAAGGCGATGAAAAAAGCGCCGTCCAACTTTTTTTAAAGATGTTTTATATGTATTCCCAGTACCCTTACTGGGTTGAAAAAGCGATAAGACAGGTTATCTTAATTTATTCTAAAAACGGCGATACTGAAAGAGTAAATAAAACGATCGAAATGTTTGAAGATAAGTTTTTTAAATTACGCTCGCTATAATTAGTTTTTGCTCCTTAACGACTCTATCTTTTCAATAATAGTCTTCAATTTTTTTTCAAAACCAATCTCTTTTGGATTGTAATATTTCCTGCCGGACAGCTCGTCGGGAAGGCATTTCATAGCGGTTATCCCCTCCGAGTAATCGTGAGCGTATTGATACCCTTCGCCGTAACCTATCTCTTTCATCAAACTTGTCGGAGCGTTTCTTATGTTTAGGGGTATAGATAAATCAGGAAAGTTCTCCACATCTTTTTTAGCGCTTTTATATGCCGTATATAACGCGTTTGACTTTGGCGCCAAAGCGTTATAAGCGACGGCCTGTACGATTGATAAATTTGCTTCGGGCATACCCAGATGCGAAATAGCGTCCTTAGCCGCGATAGATACTATTAGAGCGTTTGGGTCGGCCATACCGACGTCTTCCGAACTAAATCTTATAACTCTTCGTATGATATAAAGAGGATCCTCGCCGGATTCGAGCATTTTTACGGCGTAGTAAATAGCGGCGTCGACGTCGGAATTTCGCATAGATTTGTGAAGAGCCGATATATAGTCGTAATGAAAATCACCTTTTTTATCGTAATTCGGTAGTCTTCCCTGTATAATCTTTTCAATTAAATCTTTATTGATTTCAATTTTGTTTTCGTTATTTTTCAGAAATTTTAACGACATCTCGATTATGCCTAAGGATCTTCTGGCGTCTCCAGACGAAATATCGATAATTTTTGATTTGTTGATTTCGTCGATAGTTATAATAATATTCTCATTTTTTTCCAAAAGCTCTATCGCCCTATCAATTAATAAACCGATATTATCGTCGCTAAGTCTTTTCAGTACAAAAACCCTCATTCTTGAAAGTAACGGAGAAATAATTGAGAAAGAAGGATTCTCGGTTGTAGCGCCTATTAATATCACCGATCCTTTCTCAACGTAAGGAAGAAAAGCGTCTTGTTGAGCTTTGTTAAACCTATGTATCTCGTCGATGAAAATAATCGTCCTAACGCCGTTATTAAAGAAAACGCCTTCCGCCTCTTCCATCATCGCTTTTACTTCTTTTATACCTGTTATAACCGCGCTAAAACTTTTCCAAATATTTTTTGTGTTTTTTGATATGACGTTAGCGATAGACGTTTTACCGGAGCCGGGCGGTCCCCATAAAATAAATGAAGACAAGTTATCTTCAATAATCATATTATTTAGAAGACTATTATCTTTAAACAACTCTTCCTGACCCAAAATATCATTAATTAATCTTGGCCTCAGCTTCTCGGATAGCGGTATACGCGAATTGTCGTTAAATAAAGTGTTGTCGTCTTTCATATTTTTACCTCGGAAAATATAAACCTTGTCAAATCAAACCTCTTTATAATATACTTTTTTTAATACTAACCCTTTTGGAGGATAAGTAACGCCGGCGACTTTTCTTTCTTTCAATTCTAAAATCTCTTTGATTGTTTCCGCCGAACGATTTTCTTTATAAAGATCCAAAATAGTTCCTACCATTATCCTTACCATATTTTGTAGAAAGGCGTTGCCTATTATTTTACATATTACTAAATTCCCGTTTCTTGTAAAATCAATACGTTCAACTCGCCTGATTTTTGTTTTATTTTGATCGCCTGAAGAACAAAAAGAGGTAAAATCGTATTCGCCGATCAAATATTTTGAGTATTCGTTCAATTTTTCAGTATCAAGATCGCCCCAATATATATGCGTATAATACCTTTGATATAGAGCGGATATGGTTTTATCGTTTACAATTTGATACCAATACTCTCTCGCATAAGCCGTTCTACGGGAATTAAAAGAATCCGGAACAAATTCGCAATTATTAATCCTAATATCTCTTGGTAGCAAAGAATTCAAGGCCAATACCCAGTTAGTCTCTTTCATATTATTAGTTGCATGAAAATTTACTACCTGACCTTCGGCGTGAACTCCCGCGTCGGTCCTCCCTGCGCAAATAATTGAAATTTTGTCGGCTTTTAATATTTGACAAATCGTTTTCTTTAAAAAATCTTCAATACCGTTTTCATTTTTTTGCGATTGAAAGCCGGAATAGTTAGTTCCGTCGTAAGAAAGCGTCAGTTTTATGTTCATTGAATCTCTTTCAGCTCTTTTACGATTATATCGTAGAAATCTTTAGATTTATCGAGAATTTCCTTCGGTTTATTGATGTTTGACTTACCCATACCAAAAAGTTTACCAAAATATAGTTTTGCTTTCTCCAGATCTTTTTTTCTTTTTTCAGGATCGCTTTTATCTCCATAATAATACAACAATACGGCGTTCAAATACGTCAATCCATCGTATCCGTAATCTTTATCAATATCCGGACCTAAAAATTTCATATTTTCCATAATTTGTTCTTTTTTTCGATTAAGCTCGAAAGCCTGCTCGTACATAAATAACGCCTTTCGATAAAACAACTCGCTCAAATAATCAAAGTATCGGTTTGGTTTTTCTTTATTTAGGTCTTCATATAAAAATGCGGCTCTGATTAAACATAGCGCCTGTTTGATAACAGGAAGAAATTTTTTATTAAAATTCTCATAACATCCCGCCGCTAAAGCAAAACTTGCCGCGCCCGATTCAAGAGTCCTGTGTTTAGAAAAATCAACCGGTATTCCGCTAAGTTTATTAGCGTAATCAATTCTTTCTTGCGTCTGAGATTCAATTTCTTTTATGTTTTCGCGCGGAATTTTATCAAAATCCATAGGCAAAGCGGCGTAATAGCAAGTCGGGCAAACCATTATCGAATAAACTAGAGGATATATTTTACCAAAATTTGCGCTCGGTTTATAAGTCCTATGCAACTTATCGGTTATATCCCCGGCAATCAATCTTCCGCCGCTTGACATAAGTTTTTCTTGAAAAAATATTTCGCCGCATACCGGACAAATAATTTTCTCTGTCGGCGTTATAAACGTTATTTTTGGTCTGATTCTATCATCGCTCATATATTGTTCCCATTAATTATTTTTATTCTTTACTTTCGGAGTTCCTTATTAATGATTTCATTTTACTCACAGAATTTGCCAGACCAAAAAAAAGAGCTTGGGTTATTATTGAATAACCGATATTTAACTCTTCAATCTCGTCAATTTTGCAAATTTCTTCCACGTTGTGAAAATTTAACCCATGGCCTGCGCAAACATTAATTCCTGTTTCTTTTATTTTCTTTGAAAATTCTTTTATACTTTTTAGGATTTCGACTTTTTCTTTTACGCTTTTAGCATTAGCGTAACGGCCGGTGTGTATCTCTACATCGTCCGGAGCTAACGAATAAATTTTATCCGACAAATTAACGTCGGGCTCGATAAATAAACTTGTAAATATACCGTTATTTTTTAATTCATTTATATATTCTTTAATTTTATCAAAATTAGTTATAAGATTCAGCCCGCCCTCAGTGGTGACCTCTTCTCTTTTTTCCGGAACTAACGTAACTTTAACCGGTTTGGCGGCTAAAGCTTTATCCAGAACGTCTTTATTGCAGGCCATTTCTAAATTTATATAAGTTGAAACGTTATTGTTCAATAAAAACAGATCTTCGTCTTTTATATGTCTTCTGTCTTCTCTGAGATGTATCGTTATAAAATCGCCGCCATTCTGTTCGACAATAGAAGCCGCCGCTAATAAAGACGGAAAAAAATCTCCCCTGGCATTTCGCAAAGTAGCGACGTGATCAATATTTACTCCTAGTTTTATCAATGTACTCTCCGGATTCTATTAATTTTCTATCTATATAATACCATTATTTGTTATTAAATTCAATGATAAATATCTCTGTAATTTTTTTAAATAAAAAAACCCGAATTATATTCGGGCTTTTATCGGTTGTATGCTTAATCGGTCTGTATTTGTATTAAAATAATTTACCGGTAGAAAGCTCTCCCGTAGTAATAATCATCGCTTTGTCGGTAATATTTTCTTTTGTTTTAGTATCCTTTGTTACTTTTTATTTTGATGGTAACTTGGTAAGCAAAAACGTATACTTATCAACAAGATTTTTGTTATTTTTTTAATGAGATAATAATTGTATTGACTTCAATTTTTTTTTGTAATATTTTAAATTATCATTTCATTTTAAGGATTTTAATATGTCAAAAAAACCATATATGCTTCTTATCAGAGACGGCTGGGGATACAATCCCGATTTCAGGGCTAACGCCGTCTATCATGCGCATACGCCGAACCACGATAATTACGTCGCCAATTACCCGACTGCATTAATTGTAGCTTCGGGCGAGAACGTAGGGCTTCCCCCCTCTAATCAGGGTTCGTCCGAAGTAGGACACTTGAATATGGGAGCCGGAAGGGTCGTTTATCAGTCGCTCGTTCGGATAAATAAGGAGATCGACGACGGAACT
>JAGOCL010000246.1 GCA_017998755.1 Spirochaetota bacterium
TCGATTTTTAGAAATTTTTATAAACGAATCTTCGATCGGAGTTTGATATCCGCTTTTTGAAAAAAGTTTATCGTATAAAGGAGTCCCAATAGCGTGAGTAATAAAATCGGGATAAGACAGGTCTAATCCTGAAAAAAAGATATTTTTAAACCCAAGTTTTATCGCGCATTTTAGCGCAAAATCTGATACCGTTCCCGATAATTCTAATTTAAAATCGTTTAAGTTTGCGTTTTCGTAATCAAAAAAATGTTTTATTATCGAATCGTAAAAGTTTTCTGAAACGCTATAGTTCAGATTCTTAAAATTTCTAGCAATTCCCGGATACGATATAAGATCGCAGATTATCGTACTATTCTCTAAAATATTCGAAGGAAAATCGTCTAACGAATAATGCTGGCCGTCTAGAGACATTATAAAATCCGGTATTATCCCGCTTTTCAATAACGGTTTTATCGCAGTATCTGTAGCAAATAAAGTAAAGCTGTCGCGTTTACCTTTTAGGGTTTTCATATCGGCGTTTAACGAAGGCCCAGCGCCCGCTATTATCGCTATATTTTCGCCTTGATTTATTTTTTTGAAATTAATAATGGGATATTTGTGAAAATTTACCGAATTGTATAAGAAATTCTTAGTCCATAAATAAACAAAATTTGACTCGGTCAATATATTTTGAGTATGCATTTCAAAGGACTTTTTGATCGCTTCAACGATACGGGTTTCATCCTCATGAAACAAATCCTTATAGCGCTGATTGTGGCAATAATGAATTCTACCCTCGCCTAAATAATTATTCCGCGAGATAAAAGTATAAATTTTCGAAATATCAATAGAGTTAAGAAGTAAAATTCTTTTCAAATCAAACGAATAAGCGTCTGATTTCATTAGATTTAAGAAGTTATCATAGAAAACTTTTATCGGTTCGAAAATAATAAATATAGAATCTTGATTATTCTTGATAAGATTTAATGAGGAATAAGCTAAACCAACCCCAAAAATAGAGACCAAAGATTTACAGTTAAATCTTTGGTCTTCCCCCTCCCGCTCGGGACGATATTTTGAGTGTACATACCGCCCGTCAAATATTAATGTGTCAAAAGAACTTCTCGACTTCTCTATCTTATAGCTATGGACTAAGCCGTCGCCGGTAGTAAAATCGCCTTCAATTGACATTATTATTCGGCATTTTCTTGTTTCATAAAGTCTTGAATTTTAAAAACATAATTAAAATTATCGACAACTTGATATTTTTTTCTTTCTTTAACGTAAAAATCATTCTCTAAATCGCCGCTTTTTTCCGACGAATATTTTTTATATAAATCCGACCACTCCTCGCTGAATTTATCCATAGAAGGAGTTTCTTTATCTTTAATAGACACTATTATGTATCCGTTTTCATGTTTAAACGGTTCAAAAACGTCGTTTTTATTTCCTTTAAATAATTTTACAATAAAAAGAGAATCGTCTGTTAAATCGGGATTTATATTAGGAATACCGTATTCCATAAAACCGACGGCGTTTTCCATGGTTTCAACTTTTACGCCGTTAACGGCGGCCGCGGCTTCTAATCCTTTGTTTTTAGCTAAATTGTATATACTAACCGCTTTATTCTTGTTTTGCTCTTCAATGACTGTAAAATTTTTAGCTATATAGTCCGTTCTTACTTTCTGGGCGACGTCTTCCTCTTTTATATCTCCATATTTTTGATCTTGGACTTGAAAAATGATAGGTCCGATCGAGGTTTGTACTATCGACGTCGATACCTTTCCCGTTCCGGTAAGAGCTATAGCGTCTTTTAATTCTTGAGATTCAAAGTCGCTCAAATATGAATAATCCGGATCGTAAACTATGTTAATAAGTTTATCTTCAGATTTTAATTTATTTCCAATCTCATTGAATTTTGTTGGATCTGCCGAAATTTCTCCGACTACCGCTTCAGCGTCTTTTTTATCCTTAAATACCAATCTGTTTAGCTTGTATTTCTTATAATTTTCTTTGTATTCATTATAAAATGTTTGTAAGAGTTTATCGTCGACGTCTTGATTTGACAAATTAATATAGTTTAAAGATACTTTAGTTTTTTCTATTTTATACAAATCCCATCCTTCGAATTCAGATACTGGAAGACCTTGAAAAAAATCAGTTATGTAATTCTGATAAAGCAAATCTAACATCACGTCTTTAGAATACTTATTAACCGAAGCTGAGTCTTTTCTCATAGCGTTATAATCCGGGTCCCCGTCGGCGTCTGCAAAATATCTCTTACCTATCTCTTTAACTAAATAATTTTTTGAAATCGTAATATTCATCTTTTTCGCATTATACATACCAATTATTTTATTTAGCGCTCTGTCGAAAAAATATCTGACGTATTGGTATTTCATATACGGATCCATATTAGGAGTTTGAAAAACTCTTTGAATTTGGTTATTAAACTCGTCGTTTAATCCGATTTGTATTTTCTCATTCAATACCTTTCCTACGTAAGAATTGGGATTGTTAGAGTTATTTCCGGATTGAGCGTCGTCAGGTATCGAAATGGATCCGTCCTCGTTAGTTATTTTGTCTTTACCAATATCTCTTACAAAATCGTTTATTCCTAACAACGGTCCTCCGGTAAATATAAAAGTTATAATTATTATCGCAATAATGATAGTAACAAAAATATTTCTACCAGTCAGCTTAGACTCTACCTTTTCATCGCTTTTTTGATTATCTTTTATGCTCATTTTTATTCCTTGAAATGATTTTGAAATTCAGATTTATAAGTATCATTTTAACAAATAATTGTCAATCGACATAAAAAAAAATCTATTAAAATATTAACTTGTACTCTAAATAATAAGAAATAATTATTTAAATTTAAAGCCCTCTATATTTTGTATTCAACCAAGTCGTTAAAATAATATATTTCAAAAAATAAAGTTTGAATATTTCATTATTCCGGTTTTGTCTGCAAATACGACTGAAATATCCCAGTATCATATTAATTAATATATTTTATTAAATAATTTAAAAAAATGAGAATTATATTGATTTATTTCAAGCAAAGGGTATAATAACTTAAATTCAAGGAATATTTATGTTTAAGAAAATTTCTGAAACCATTTTTGGTAAAAAAATTAATAATACAAGAATTGTCCCGTTAGTAATCAAAATCTTAAGCGTATTTATCCTTTTTATCTTAATCTCAAATTTTTCAACTAATTACATAAATCTAATGTTCAATAGAAGCAAATTGATTAAATTGCAAAAACAGCTATTAATAAAAGATCTAAAAGACGTTTATAATTTCTGCTCAAATCAATTTGAAATATATCAGTTTAATAACGATCTTGAGAATTCAATTCTGAACATTGAAAAAAAAATGCAAACAAATCTTCAGTATAACAAATCAATTTGTATCGGAGTAAAAAGAGACGGAACATTATTATTCGAGGCTTCTAAATTTAAAAAAATTGGTATTTTTGAAGACAAAGATACTCTAAAAATTCTTAACGAAAATAGACTTGGCAATAAAACAGAGGAGATAATCGATTTTAAATTTAACAACGATAAATATTTTGGAATTTATAAATATAGTTACAAATGGGACGTTTATATTATTACCGGAGAAGAAACGCAAGAGTTTTATATGGAATCGTTATTAATATTCAGAAACATATCATTCATAATAATTATTCTAACTTTTTTATCCGCAATAATAGGGACTTTTATTATAAGATACATACTTAGATTCGTTCATATTATCACAAATTCGATAATGAATATGATACAAGTCCAAAAAATGGGTCTAATCGACTTGTCTAAAGCGCCAAACGACGAAATTACTTTCTTGGGAGTTTCGTTTAATTCGCTATCGAGTTCTATTAACAATTTGATGAATATTTTTCTCAAATTTGTCAATAAAGACATAGCTTTAAAAGCTTATGAAGATAAATTTATAAAATTGGACGGCTCTAAAAAAGAATTATCTATTCTTTTTTCAGATATAAAAAGTTTTACTTATATGACGGAGACTTTAGGCATTGATATCATTAAACTTCTTAACGTCCATTATGAAAGAGCCATAAAACACATATTACTACACGACGGAGTTGTAGGCTCTATTATAGGAGACGCGCTTTTAGCCGTTTTCGGAGTAATGTCGGGAGATAAAGACGGCGTCAATAAATCGTTTCAGGCCGTAAACAGCGCTTACGATATACAAGACGTCACCGCCGAATTAAGGTCTTCTATGTACGTCGTTCGAGAAAGTCTTATAAAAAGAAACGGTAAATTAACCGAACAGGAAGAAAAGCTTTTTAAAGCGGTATTGATAGAAGTCGGCGTTGGGATAGACGGCGGCGACGTGTTTTACGGAACAATCGGATCTTACGATAGAATGACAAACACCGTTATTGGAGATAACGTAAATTCGGCGTCAAGACTAGAAGGCCTTACAAGAGTTTACAAAGTTCCCGTGATATGTTCAGATTTTGTTAAAGACGACATAGAAAGAAATATAATTAATAACGGTATAGTTTTTATTGAAATAGACACAGTTCAGGTAAAAGGTAAGACTGTCGGAAAAAAAATATATTATCCCGCAAGAGAAAAAGATTTCTCGGAAGAGCTGATAAAAAATTTAGATAATTTTCAAAGAGGCTTAAAACTTTATTACGACGGCGATTGGAAAAACGCCTATAAAGA
>JAGOCL010000247.1 GCA_017998755.1 Spirochaetota bacterium
CAACAAATATGCCCGTACGAACCCGGACATTTTCTTAGTATTTCTCCCCTTATACCGCCTAAAAATAGAGATTTGTTTCTTGTATCGGGATTTATCGCTATTTCGTTATCTTTCATAAAATTTAGAATATCGTCGACGTACCTTATCTCTTGATTATCGACTATGTTGTCGAGGATTTCCAACGTTTTATAATGTCGTTTAAATTTTGTTTCAATAAAAATATTATTAAAAGAATTTTTAATTTTATTCATCAGCCGTACTGTCCGAAAAAAGGTTTGAAGTTACAAAATAATCTTTGCCGCCTTTATTTACGTAGTTTTCGAGGTCATGTTTTCGCTTTTCAAGCGAATTCATCAGATTATCTATGCTATTAAAATGTATTTCGAGTTTATAATTTTCATTTTCAAAGTATTTATCGTAAACGACTTTGTTTGAAAGTTTTAATTTTTTTAGAAAATCGGCAAATTTTAAGTTAATATTTGAAAATAACGGATTTCTAAGTTTATAAATTGTATCGACGATGTTTTCTTTCGATTTATGAACAATATTGATGATTTCTGATAAAGAAACGTTGTTTTTATGCGATATCTCGACAACGCGCTCTAATATGAGATTTCTTTCCGAAAAAGTAATCTTATCTGGGATGATATTTAGAAAATCGTCGTAAGCGTCGTTTTCAAATCTTTTGACAAAAAGAAGAGCGTAATTTAGCGATATTTTATTTTCAAAGACGAGGTCTTTTAATTTTGGCGAAAAACTCCCGATTTTACGGTAATATTCCCAACCGGTATCCCCCAGCTTCCAGCGTATTATCTTGAAAATATCTTCAATCTCGCTTTTTTCCAAACCAAGCTTGACGGATATATCTATCAATTTATACGAAGTTCTTAAGTCGTTTTGTTTTATGTCGAGAAAATCTGTAATAAAACATTTCAGACTATAGCAAAGAGGCGCGTCGTAATAAACTGAGAATTCAGCTCTATTGTCTATAAGCAGGTAGAATTTGCCGTTATTGTTATAAACGAGGTTTAAATTCTTAAAAATGTCGCTTTTATAAGGCAAATCCGACGTAACTGAACAATCTAACGCGCCATCCTTAACCAATCCCGAAAAGTCTTTATTTGAAATAATTTTACTAAGCATATCTGATAATACCAAAATACGTAAACTTTGTCAAAATAGTTGAAAGAATTTTACGGTTAAAACGAGAAATTTTCTCCGAGATACAACTTTCTAACCATCTGATCGTTTACCAGCTCTTCTGCGTTTCCCGCTCTGAAAATGTTGCCCAAATTTATTATGTACGCTCTGTTTGTTATCTTAAGAGTTTCGCGGACGTTGTGATCGGTAATCAAAACGCCGATCTTCTTTTGCCGCAGTCCGCCGATAATACCCTGTATGTCTGAAACGGCGATAGGATCGACTCCGGCGAAAGGCTCGTCGAGTAAAAGAAATTTGGGTTTGAGCACAAGAGCTCTGGCGATTTCCGTTCTTCTTCTTTCCCCGCCCGACAACGAATACGCTTTCTGCTTAGACAATCGCGTTATGCCGAGATCTTCCATAACCTCGTCCTTTCGCCTTTTTTTTTCTTCGTTCGGTAGATCGAGCGATTCCAAAACGGCGTCGATATTTTCCTGAACCGTTAGTTTTCTGAAAACCGACGCCTCTTGCGAGAGATAGCTGATCCCCAATTTCGCTCTACGATACATTTGCAGATATGTGATCTTATGCCGATCGAGAAATATATCGCCGTTAGTCGGCTTGATAAATCCTACTATCATATAAAAAATTGTCGTTTTACCGGCGCCGTTAGGCCCGAGCAGTCCTACGATCTCGCCCTGCTTCATAGAAAACGACGCGTCGTTGACAGCCACTTTACTGCCAAATTTCTTGATAAGATGTTTTACCTCTAGAGTCGAAAGCGCCTCATTGTTTTCATCCGTTTGCGAAGAAACGGTTTCGGTATTTTCGGGCGGATTTTCAATATCGGTATTAACAACTTCGATATTTTGCGACGTATCGAGTTTATCGTCGGATATTTCTGTATTTATTTCATCGTTATCCATAATTTACCTTAATTAATATATTTTATTGGCAATATGCGCCTTTTTTGGTTCATTATTTTTCATCTTTCTCTTCGTTAAGAATAATCGCGTCTATTCCCCCTTCGAGATAGAATGTATTTGCCTCGACGTTGACTATGATTTTTTTTGCGTTATAAGTCGAGCCCTGATTTTCGACGGTAGGAAAACCGCTTATCTCCATAAGTTTATCTTTTCTGGTATATTTTACGCTAGCGCCTTTTGCGTATATATCTTTTTGATAAATACGGGTATTTCCCTGAACTATAGCAATTTTTTCTTTATCGTAATTGTATATCGAATCGCCGAATACGGCGACTTCCTCTTCGACGTCGACGTAAAAAGCGTTATCCCTGATAACAAACTGTTTGTCTTTTTTATAATATTCGGCGTATTCGCCTCCGATTTGGATTTTCTCTTTTTCCTGAAAAATACGGATATTTCTCTTAAAAATCGCTTTTTCGACGTTATCGTCTTTGGTTAAATATATTTCCATTTCATCGCAAAATATCTCGTTGTTATCTATTATTATATGAGCGTTGCCTTCCGCGAAGAAGATCTTTTTGGCTTCGTTATACGAACCGTGATCGGACTTTAAATTTAGTTCGTCAATTTTGGCGCTTAACGACGCGGCGAACGCGAATAGAATAATTATAGCTCCGAAAAATTTACTTTTTCTTTTTAACATTTTTTCCTTCGTCGTCCGCTTCGTAAAAATATTTGATCTCCATATTTTGAAAACTGGACTCTTCAGTTTTGATATCGGACTCCATACTCGACGCGTTAAGATAAGATCCGTCGTCTTTTTTTATACTTACCGGAACGTTTGAAAACATCTTGTTGTTTTTATAATCCAAATAGAGCTCCTCGGTAAATATAGTCGATTTTGACTCAAAAGTCTTAACCTTAACGTTTCCGGTAAATATTACAAATTTATCGTTTTTATTTATATTTCCTTTGTCGGCAAATATTTCCGTAGTAAGCGTCCCTTTTGAGTCAAATATATTAGCTTGCAGACCTTCGCATAGTATTTTACCGGATTTTTCATAAAATTCCGCCCTTGTTATCTCGGTTTTGAGATATTTCTTGTTATTTTTATAAATATAATGAACGTATATATCCTGTATCATATCGGGATATTCGACAGTCTCGTCTCTATCGTATTTTGATCTGTCGTAAGAGCAACTCAAAATCAGTATAACAAAAAATACCGCTATTCTCATTTCTTTAAGGTCGACTTAATAAACATTTTAAACAACGGATGCGGTTCTATCGGTTTTGATTTGAATTCGGGGTGAAACTGCACTCCGACGCCAAAAGGGTGATCTGGCCACTCGACGGCTTCGACGAGATTGTCTTCTTCCGTTTCGCAAGATATTATAAGGCGCGCTTTTTCAAAATCTTCCCTGAATTTATTATTAAATTCGTAGCGGTGTCTGTGCCGTTCCGAAATTTTTGTTTTGTTATAAGCCGTATGAAATTTTGTACCCTCGATAGCGGTAGATTCGTAAGCTCCAAGTCTCATAGTGCCGCCTTTGTTGTCCACCCCTTCCTGTTCTTCCAGGAGACTAACTACGGGGTAGGGGGTTTTTGATTCTAATTCGGTAGAATTCGCGTCTTTAAGCCCAAGAATGTTTCTCGCATATTCGATAACCATAACTTGCATTCCTAAGCAAATTCCAAAAAACGGAACCTTGTTTTCTCTTGCATATTTCGCCGACAATAGTTTGCCTTCTATGCCTCTATCTCCAAATCCTCCGGGTACGAGAATTCCGTCGACCCCTTTCAAAATTTCAGAAACGTTACTTTCGTTTATATTATCGCTTTGTATTTTGATTATCTCAAGTTTGGTCGAATTTCCGTGTCCTCCGTGATTGAGAGCTTCGTAAATCGACTTGTATGCGTCTTGAAGTTCTATATACTTTCCGACGACGGCAATTTTGGAGGTATGTTTTGGATTTCTTATTTTATCTACCAGATCGTACCAAATTTTTAAATTTGTTTTTACGTTTTCATAAGGGAGGCGGAGTTTTTTTAATAGAATCTTAGTTAATCCCTTCTCGTCGTATAGAGTGGGTATCTCGTAAACAGATAAACTGACGGTCGCCGACTCGATTACCGCCTCCTCCTCGACGTTTGTAAATAGACTGATCTTTTTTTTCATCATTTGATCCATCTCGCCGTCTATCCTGCATAACAGTATATCCGGTTGAATACCTATCTCGCGCAGTTTTTGAACGCTATGTTGCGTCGGCTTAGTTTTGAATTCGTCGGCGGCATTAATCTTCGGTATAAGAGTGAGATGTACAAAAATCACGTTGTCTCTGCCTACGTCGGTAATAAACTGTCTAGCCGCTTCAAGAAACGGAACGGACTCGATATCGCCGACGGTTCCGCCGATCTCTATTATAGAAATATCGGTATCTTTGTCGCCGGCGGACTTTATTCTTTTACGGATCTCGTCCGTTATATGAGGGATAACTTGAACGCACCTTCCAAGATAATCCCCTTTTCTTTCTCTTTTAATGACCTCTTCGTAAACTTGTCCGGTCGTAATAGAATTATTTTTTGAAAGAAAC
>JAGOCL010000248.1 GCA_017998755.1 Spirochaetota bacterium
TCCATACTCTCTTTATACTCCGAAAGAGATACCGAAAGATCTTGATAATAATCCAATTGTGGAATAAGTTTGTAATATATCTCGTCCCCGGAAAAAAGAAATTTCCTCTTAGGTAAAAAAAAAGAGAGTGAGTCTATAGTATGCCCGGGATTTTCAATAATCTCGATTTGTTCGTTTACAAGGTCTATTTTATCGCCGTCTTTTAACGTTATATCAACTTGAAACTCATTAAAATCGTCCTCTACCCCTCTTAGTAGCGAGTATTTTTTGCGTCTGTTTTGGTATTCTTCGTACCTGCGCGAGGCGCATATTTTTATATCCGGATTATTTTCTTTCCAATAACCGCAACTTCCCGCATGGTCGCCGTGCGAATGCGTTAAAAATAAATAATCGACCATTTTGATATCTACGCCGTTGGCTCTCAGAGCGGCGATATTTTGTTCTATCTCCTTTGGATGCCCGGCGTCGATAATCGCCTTCTTACCAAAATTGAAAAAATATATATTTGAACTCCATTTTCCTTTAAGAACGAATATATCATCTTCTATTCTTTCAAATTTCATTCGCTCGTCAAATCTTTTATCGAATTCTTTTGAAGATATTCGGCTAATAACATCGCTTCTCCGTCTAAAGGTCTATCTTCATTTACAAATGAAGTAAATTTTCGAGCTTTATTATAGAAATTTACAGAAATCGGACTAAATTCTGCCGGTCCGACCAAATCCATAGCTTGAAGACAAGCTAATATGTGTATAGAAAACTGATAGTATAATAAATTAATCTGCTCTCTCAATTTACGCGCAGATATTGTTCCCAAAGACACTTTATCCTGATTAATAGACTCTGTAGGGCTTGAATGAATACTTACGGGATTAGATAAAAACTGAATCTCGCTTCTCAAAGCGGAAATTGAAATTTGCGCCGCCTTAAAACCAAATACCAGCCCTTTAAGTTTAGAATTATCCGATAATCTGGGCGCTAAATTTTCCGTTAAGCTATTAAATTTACCGTCTATAATCAGCTCCGCTTGTTTATCCGATAAATCCGATGCGTTAGCGCAAGCGATCCTTAAATAGTCGCAGCATAACGATATGTGCCCCCCGTAAAAATTACCGCTGTTATAAATAACCGAATTCTCTACGTCTATGAGAGGATTATCGTTTGCAGAATTAAGCTCGTTTTCTATCCATTCCTTAGAAAAAGTCAACGTATCTCTCAAAACGCCGTTTATTTGCGGCGCGCATCTGATAGAGTATCTATCTTGAATTTTTATTTCGTGTTTTTTAAATAACCTTGATTCGATCGCGCCTACTTTATGAAGCAGTTCTTCATATTGATGAACCCTTTTTGATCCCTTTATTGCGTTATATATAAAATTCGCGCTCTTTATCTGCCCTTTGTGATTTTTAATTAATGATACTTTTTCTCTAAAAGGTATCTCGTTTCCAAAAACGATCTGAACGGTAAACGCCGTTATCAAATCGGACAAATCGGCCAATTTATCAAGATCAACCCAAGCCATGGCCGCTAGAGCGGTCATAACGGATGTACCGTTCATTATAGCAAGCCCTTCTTTTGCTTGAAGTCTCACAGGTTTCAACCCCTCTGCGTTAATTGCATCTAGAGCGTTTACTACATTTCCTTTATAGTAAACTTTTCTTTTACCCATCAAGGTTGCGGCAAGATAACTCAGAGGAGTTAAATCGCCGGAAGCCCCAACCGAACCCAAAAGCGGTATAACCGGAGATATCCCTCTGTTTATGAATTCTCTCATTAATTCTACCGTATCGCTCTTGATACCCGAGTAACCTTTGATATTAGAATTCAACCTTACTAACGTTACCGCCTTGCCTTCTTCTTCGGTAAAGTTGTCTCCGATACCTATCCCATGATAGTTTACGAGAGATTCTTGAAGTTTCTCGGCGTTTTCATAGTTAATCTGATTGTGGCAAGAATCGCCAAATCCGGTCGTTACCCCATAAACGGGATACCCTTTTTTTATAAAACTTTCCAAATATTCCCTGCTTGCGCTAATTTGTTTTTTAAACTCGTCTCCATCCGGAAATTCAACCGTTATATCATTTTTTGCAACGTTGTAAACGTCTTCGGCCTTAAGATTGTTGCCGTCGATTATAAGAGATTTCTTCATTTTTGACTCGCCTTATTAATAAATTTATAAAGGAGGTAGATTTTACGCTCGATTGTAGTGTTAATGATTAATGCTATTATTTTTTCCTGTTTTTGTCAAGAAAATATTACTTTCAACAAGTTAATTAAACTTTAATAAATTCCGATAAACGCCGCTTGACCCTCAAACTTTTCTTTACCGTCTTTTCTGCAAGAGAAGAATTCGATTTTAGTAGAGCAACTATTACACTCGCCGTAATTATCAATCTTCTCTTTCTTAACTCCCGCTAAAATAATTTGCCGATAAACTATCGATTGTAAATCTAAATAATATTCGTTATCGTTTTTTTTAATATATTCTGAATAATTATGATTATCGAAATATTTTACAACCTCTATCCCAACTTTATAACAACAATTTCTTATTCCGGGGCCTATCGCCGCGTATAGATTATTCTCATTACCTCCTATTTCGATTATTTTTTTTATCGTTTTGGCCGCAATATTATCTTTGGCGCCTCTCCACCCGGAGTGAATTGCCGCGATTATACCTTTTTCTTTCTCAAACAGTAAAACAGGGATACAATCCGCCCATGTTACTAATAGTAATATATTTTTCTTATCGGTAACGCAAGCGTCGCCTTCCAGAGCGTCGTCTAGCGAATAAGCTCCCCGACCGGAATTTTTTTCGTCGACTCGCAAAACAATATCGGAGTGAATTTGATGGGGCGAAAAAATGGTATTACTTGAAATATTTAGACTTTCTGAAAGAAATATTCTGTTTTCTTTAAGATTCCGTTTTGTTGAAAAGCTTTGTCTTGTTAAAGCCATGTTTCCAAAAAATGGCGTTGTAAATCCGCAAATTAAACTGTTAAATTCTTTCTTCCAAAGGGGAATTAATATGTTTTCTTCAAAAAGCATAATTTCTCTTTCCGGTTTTGTTATTGAAAAATTAAACAAAAAAATATTTATCCGATAAGACGGTAAAGATTATTCCTTACCGTTTTTATCGTTTTCTTTATTTTCGGTTTCGTTTTCGCTGGAAAATTTCTTGAACAATAATTTTAAGTTATACCATATACTCAGCTCTTCAGGAGGAGCAAATCTTTTAAATTTTTCATCAAATTCCTTTTCCCGTCTTTTTTCCTCTTCAAGCTCTTTTTCTCTTTCCGCTTCTATTACTTCGATTTTTTTCTTGTTGAAGGCGAATACTAGTATTCCAAATACGATCGTAACAATAATTAAAACAGTATTAAACGATTTTTCCTCTTTTAAAAATTTGAGGATTGGAGAAATCGACAATATAACAACGATCGCTATAAGAGTTATATACAAAGCGTTAATTTCGCGTTTAGTTAACGCGCTTTCTATTTTTTTGATAACTCTTTCTTTATTTGTCGCATTCTCTTGTTCGTAAGGTTTACCTTGAATCTGAGATTTAATATATCCAACAATTCGCTCTACAAATTTTATAACAAATATTATTACAACGATACTTATTTTAATTATAATATCATAATCTATGAAGACAAGAATAAATCCCGATAAAATTAATATTATAGGTATGAAATCCTCTAAAAAGTTTGGCGTAAAATAAAGGTAAAACGCTATAGTAATAACAACTGCATTTAAAAACAACTTAAATCCGTTTTTAACTAAATTTTTATTTGCAAAATTAACTATTGCATTTTTTATCTTCATAGCTTTTTCTATTTTTAGTACGCTTAATATTCCGCTTCGGATTCTTAACCAAAAAGCGCCAAACAAATAAACCGCTAAAATGCCGAATAATACGTAATAAATATATATATTTGGAGTAAATTTTATACTATTAATAGTTATTAGCGCCAAACCGTAAATAAACAGAAAAGAGACTAAATTCTTTATAGAAGAACTAAACTCAACCCCCTCGTAAATCTTATTTACGCTCTCTTTTCTTACCCCAATATCTTTTACGGCGCCGATAATTCCGTCAAATAAGAAAAATATATAACACGATAAAAATACGGAAATTGTTAAATACAATATAATCATCTTCGATAACCAATTTTTAACGTCTAAGTTAGAAATCATATAATTAGAATCTCCGATTGTTTTTGGCAAGAAATCGGTTTGAATTTTTGTTGAATTAAAATTCTTAAGCTTTATATATCTAATTTTTAAGGCGATATTTTTATATACCGACGCATCCGGACCTACGTTTGTCGATAAAGCAAATCTTTTCACATCGTTTAACGGTAAATTAAACTCTACAAAGTTTATTTTATTTCTAGTTACAACCTTTTCTGTTTTCAAAGTATTTTTAACAAATCCTTTAACTTTCTCGTAAGAAACGTCAACCTTACCGTCTTTTACGGTATTAGCCAACTCGACTCTTATCGTCAATTGGCTTGTCGCAATAGCCGTTATAGATAACGCTAAGACTATTAACGCCGCCGCAGAACGAACGGTAATATTCAACCTGCTCTTTTTTTGAAAATAAGGAATTATTGATTTATTCATTTATGGATAACACAAAAAG
>JAGOCL010000249.1 GCA_017998755.1 Spirochaetota bacterium
GTATGGTTAAAAGTTCTAAATACGGATATGACTGTTTATGAAACCAAGGAAGGCTATATCACAGCTAACGGAACGTCGACCAGCTTTACTCTGACCAACAATTACGACGGAATGACCGATTATAACGTTGAAGTCTACATCGATGCAAATCAGGACTACAACATAAGTACAGGCGATAAAGCGCTTACAGGGGTCAGCTATAAGATAGCTTCGGATTCGTCAATTTGGGTCGATACTTTTTATGATTACACAGACGGCGGAACGGCAGTCGGGACGATAACCTTAGACGGTACGTCGAGCGGGCTCAGTATAGAAACTGTTTATATAAGAATAACCGACGATACCGGCGCCGCTATACAACCGGCTACCGGTTACGCTCAATTCATGTTAAACGCCGGCATGGGATACTTTGATATGATGGGAACTTATACAGAAGGAATGACTTATATGATTGATCTTTTTGTTGATAAAGACGGTAACAAAGCTTTGTCTACAGGAGATTTGTATAATAATACCTATTCTTTCAACTACTATACAGGATTTGCTTTAACGGTATATGATACAAATTTATTAGCTTATTAAAATCGTTAATAGAGTTTGTATGATTTTTATCCCTCCCTTCTTAGGGGGGGGATTTTTTTTGCGAAAAAGAGCGTCACATATGCGATATCTTTTTTAACGGAGTAGGATAACGCCATATTTTTTTTGGCTCGAAGCGAACTGTCACATATGTGACAAAATTTCTAAACCCTATTTTATAATTAAAGTAGAGCTTGACTATATTCTTCTCTGAAATATTTTCGTAGAATTAATAATGTCACATATGTGACAAAAAAATCTTTTCAACTTTTCAAAAAAGAATTTCACTTTTAGTAAAAAATATTTTAAAATGAGAAAAATATAAAAATCAGGGAGACATTATGGATAATAAAGTCAGAGAGATATCCGAACGAATAAAGGGGCTTAGAGAGTCGGAAAATATTTCTATAGAATCTCTTGCTAGCGATTTGGATATTCAAACAGAGATATATCAAAAATATGAAAATGGGGAGCTAGATACCCCTATAGGTTTGTTAAATCAGATTGCGCATAAATTTAATATTGAGTTGACGTCTTTGATTACCGGCGAAGATCCCAGATTGCATAAATATAGCGTCGTAAGAAAGGATAAAGCGCCGATTATCCAACGTAGAAAAGAGTATAAATATCAGGATTTATCGTACAATTTCATCAACAAAAAAGCCGAGACTTTTTTGGTTACCGTTGAACCTAAAAAAGATGAGAAGATCAATTTGTATTCCCATCATGGTCAGGAATTCAACTATGTAATAGAGGGATCGTTAAAAATAGTATTAAACAACAACGAGATAATCTTGAACGAAGGGGACTCTATATACTTCAATTCAGAAGAAAAACACGCTATGATTCCTCTAAATAATAATCATGCCAAATTTCTTGCAGTAATTATATCATAAATATATTAAGGAGATTCGAGTGATTGATTTTTTCAAAAAAGATTTTAAAGATTACGATGACTTTTATAATAACTTCGCTATAGATATTCCACAAAACTTCAATTTTGCATACGACGTATTTGATAAATGGGCTCTGGAAGAGCCCGAAAGAACAGCGCTAATATGGACTAACGATAAAAATGAAGAACGAATATTCTCATTTAAAGCCCTATCTGAATGCGTAAACAAAACCGCTAATTTTTTTGTATCCATAGGTATTAAAAAAGGGGACGCGGTAATGTTAATTTTAAAGCGCCGCTATGAGTTTTGGTATTCTATTTTGGCTCTGCATAAAATAGGCGCGATATGTATACCGGCGACCCATCTCCTAACTAAAAAAGACCTTGTTTACAGAAATAACGCCGCAAACGTCAAAGCCATAGTCTCCGTAAACGAGGAGATTGTTTTAGAAAACATAGAAAATTCTGAAAAGGATTCGCCAACGCTGGCATATAAAATTCTTATTAACGGAAAAAGAAACGGTTGGCATGAGTTTGATTCGGGTATATCAAATCAAAATCCGGTATTTGACAAACCTAAAGATATGAAGAATATTGAAAAAAACGATATATCGCTACTCTATTTTACTTCCGGTACTACGGGTATGCCAAAAATGGTCGTTCACAACTTCGATTATCCTCTTGGGCACATAATAACCGCTCATTTCTGGCAAAATGTTCGGGACAAAGGCGCGCATCTGACGGTTGCCGATACCGGTTGGGCCAAAGCGGCATGGGGCAAGATTTACGGACAATGGATATCGGGAAGCGCTGTATTTGTTTACGATTACGACAAATTTATCCCTAAAAATATGTTGAAAATAATTGCCGATTATAAGATTACGACATTCTGCGCTCCTCCTACTATATACAGATATCTTATAAAAGAAGATTTTTCGCAATACGACCTTTCCAATCTTAAATATTGCGTCGTTGCCGGCGAACCGCTAAATCCCGAGGTCTATAATCAGTTTCTCAAATTGACCGGTATAAAACTCATGGAAGGCTTTGGACAAACCGAACTTGTAGTCTGTATAGCGACATTTCCTTATATATCGCCAAAACCCGGCTCTATGGGGAAACCTTCTCCAACTTACGATATCGATATCCTAAAAGAAAACGGAGAATCATGCGAAGTCGGAGAAGAAGGACAAATTGTCGTAAAATTAGATAAAAAGAAGCCGCTTGGTATGTTCTTAGGATACTATAAAGACCCCGTGTTGACAAAAAAAGTCTGGAATAACGATAAATACTACACAGGCGATATCGCTTGGAAAGACGAAGACGGTTACTTCTGGTTTGTCGGAAGAGCGGACGACGTAATAAAAAGCTCCGGTTATCGAATAGGACCTTTTGAAGTAGAAAGCGCTCTACTAGAACATCCGGCGGTAATGGAATGCGCTATTACGGGCGTTCCCGATCCTGATAGAGGGCAAATAGTCAAAGCTACGATAGTTCTCACGAAAAACTACTCGCCATCAGACGATCTCGCTGTCGAACTCCAAGAGCACGTAAAAAAAGTTACGGCTCCATATAAATATCCTCGAATAATAGAGTTTGTAACCGAGCTCCCAAAAACTATCAGCGGAAAAATCAGAAGAGTAGAAATTAGAGAAAAAAGTTAACTTTTTTTATTTATTTTTGTAAACCCTTTTCGATTTTTAGTTGTTATATATAAGTAACAACTAAAAATCGGAGGAATATATGTCACATAAGTACCACTTTGTCCTATCTAAAAAGCTAAAATATAGGATCCAAAAAGAAGCCAAAAACGAGAAAATAAGCGTTTCAAAACTTATACGTAAAATATTCAAAGAAATGAAGTTTACTATGGAACAAATTCAATTAAAATCGCGCCCAATGTATTTTTCTTATAACTTTATCAAAGCCGATTGCGAGATTTTTGCCTATTTCGATTCAGAGTGTTACCTTTTTATAGCCAACATTCAAGACTCGTTAAAAACATTTAGCAAAGCCCAGATCGTTAGATACATTTTGAAACTTTATTATGAACTTCAAGATTCTTGCTCAAAAAACAGATTTAATTTTGCGTTAGCATACTACAGAGAACTATGGGAGAGAGAGAAAAAGAGTAAAAGAATTTGGGACAAGTCCCATATGTTACAAAATCATTCCGATCCTTACTCAGTTTTTGTATATTCCAAAACCCATGAACTTCAAAAAGCCCTATTATTATAATTATTAATTCATAGAATATTAGATCTATTCTATAATAAATCTCATGTCGTCGTAAACAACGTCTAATGAGTCGACATTCTCTTCAAAAATAGTAACGGGATAATTATGAAACTCTAATAACCTATCGGCAATTTTGGAACAATTTTCAACCCATTTACTCCCGTTTTCAACAACGGATAGGGGCTTTCTCGCTATAACATACTGCCGCGCCTGATTCTCCTCAGGCAAAAGCCCCAAATACTCAACTTCCAACCCCATATTTTTTTTTATTATATTTCTAAGATTTTCTCCAAAAGCTATATCCCGTTCGTTATTTCCCATATTTAAAACAAGTTTTGGAAAAAAATTATTAACTAAATCATCAATTTTATTTTCCTCATCCGGAAAATCCTTTTTAATAATCTTGATTAACTCATAAAATCTAATATCTTCTTTTTCAAGTCTCATTTTAGTCGCTTCTATCAGTCTATTTTTAATCTGAATATTTTTTTTCAATCCGTTAAAAATATATCTATAAAATGAGTTTTTTAAAAAAGAATATAAATTCAATACCGCAGTCAACTCGGGAGTCGTTACCAATATTCCGCAATTTGACATCAAAAAAAAGTCTATCGTGTTTGTAGTACTACCCGAACCAAGATCCAAAATAACCCAGTCGGCGTCAATTTTGGATATTTCGGAAAGAATTTTCTTCTTTCTGAAATATGGAATATTAGCCGCTCCAACAAAAAGAGCGTCGCCGGGTATGAATTTTAGGTTCTCATATTCGGTTTGATGAATAATTTTGTCAAAAGGAAGATTTTTATCATAGATATAATGACCAATCCCATACAAATCATTTTTAATCCCTAACATAGTATGAAGATTACTACCGCCAAGGTCGAGATCTACGGCGACAACTTTTTGACCCTTCTTAGCCAATAAAATA
>JAGOCL010000250.1 GCA_017998755.1 Spirochaetota bacterium
TTTGACGACGACGACTTTGACGACGACGATCTCGACGACGAGGATTTTGACGACGACGATTTTGACGACGAGGATTTTGACGACGACGATCTCGACGACGACGATCTCGACGAATTAGACGACGACGAGGATTACGACGAGGATTACGACGATTACGAGGATGAAGATTTTGAAGAATAAAAAAAAATCGGGCTGATAACCCGATTTTTTTTTAACTTTATTAATATTATTTTTTATATTTTTATCAGTTGTTCTCTATTCGGTCCTACCGAGATATATTTTATCTTTACGTTTATCAACTCTTCAATTTTGACAATATAATTTTGAGCCGCTTTAGGAAGATCAAGAAAGTTTCTAATTCCGGTAATGTCCTCTTTCCATCCCGGCATAGTTATATATTCCGGTTTAGAAGCGTATAATTTCTCGGTAGTTGGAAAATTTTCCGTCGATACGTCGCCGATTTTATATCTGACGCATATTGGTAATTCTTCTTCTCCCGATAGAACGTCGAGTAGCGTTATAGCGACTTCCGTAGTCCCCGTAATGAGACAGCCGTATTTACTTGAAACTGCATCGAACCATCCTATTCTTCTTGGTCGACCTGTCGACGCTCCAAATTCTTTACCTTTCGTTCTGATACTATTGGCCTTTTCCGAAAAAATCTCCGTAACAAACGGGCCTTCCCCCACGCAAGTCGAATAGGACTTCATTACCCCGACGATTCTTTTTATCTCGTAAGGAGGTATCGAGGAGCCGGCCGACGCATAACCCGGTATCGGAGACGACGAGGTGGTGTACGGGTATATGCCAAAGTCGATATCTCTCAACGCGCCAAGTTGGCCTTCAAGAAGTATCTTTTTATCGTTTTTCACCGCGTCTCTCAAGACCGGAATGGTATCGGTTATATAATCTTTTAGTTCCCGTCCGTATTTATATCCCCATTCAATCATCTCCTCGACGTCGACTTTGGGTTTCAGGTAGATTTTTTCAATAATTTGGTTTTTAAGCTCTAGGTTATTTTTTAACCTTTTTGATAGATAATCTTTGTTGAGCAAGTCTCCGGCGAGAATTCCGGTTTTCATATACTTGTCGCTATATACCGGCGCAATCCCTTTTTTAGTCGACCCGAATTTGTTTGCTCCGAGTCTCTCTTCTTCGTACTCGTCTAGAAGTATGTGGAAAGGGAAAATGATATGGGCTCGTTCGGATATCATAAAGTTATCAATTTTACCTATAGCTTTTTCAGTCTCCAATATTTCATGCATAAGAGCTTCGGGATTAACGACCGCGCCGTTGCCGATGATATTCATGGCTTTTTTATTAAAAATACCCGAAGGTAGCAAATGAAGCGCGAATTTTCCGAAATTATTACAAACGGTGTGCCCCGCGTTATTGCCTCCTTGAAATCTTATAACAAAGTCGGCGTTTTCGGCAAAATAGTCGACCATTCGACCTTTACCTTCGTCGCCCCAATTAATTCCGCATATTGTAGTTACGCCCATTTTATACCCCTTTATTTTCAAATCTTACCTCGACGCTTCTTGCGTGAGACTCAAGTTTTTCAGACCGAGCAATTGTCGCGATATTATCTTTGTATTTTTCCAGAGATTCTTTGTTGAATTCTATCCAGCTAAATCTTTTCTGAAAATCGTAAACGCCCAACGGCGAATAAAATCTTGAAGTCCCCGCCGTAGGTAGAACGTGATTTGGTCCTCCGATATAGTCGCCGACGGATTCGGGAGTCCATCTTCCGAGAAAAACGGAGCCGGCGTTGGTTACCTTTTTAAGTAATCTATAGGGATCCGGAGAGAAAATTTCCAGATGTTCCGGAGCTAAAATATTGGATAGCTCGACGGAAGCGTCGGCGTTATCCGTTAATACCGCAATTCCTCGATTATTTAACGATTTTTCAGCGTTATCTCTCAAATTTGCCGGCAAAGTTTGTAGTATCTCATAAGCTTTTTTTACTATTTTTTCAATAAAAACTTTATTTGACGACAATAATATCGGTCGCGCTAAAGGATCGTGTTCCGCTTGACTGAGAATATCCGTCGCAATAAGCGGAATATCTTCTTCTTTATCGGTATCCGCGATAATGCAAATTTCGGAAGGGCCGGCTATCATATCGATCGCTACCTTGCCCGATACGCTCTGTTTCGCTTTTGCTACAAAGATATTTCCCGGACCTACTATCTTATCGACGGGCTTGATAAATCCATCTATCCCGTAAGCTAGCGACAATATCGCTTGAGCTCCGCCGATTCTATAAACTTCATTAATACCCAAAGTCTCTATAAGATAAGCGACTTCGGGAGATTCGGTAAAAGTTCGCGGCGGGCTGACGACGACTATCCTTTTAACTCCTGCGATAAGCGCCGGAACTATCGTCATATACATTGTGGATGGGTACAAAGCCCTGCCGCCTGGAACGTAAACTGCGACCGAGTCGATTGGAGCTACGTTTTGCCCCATTTTATTGTTATCTTTGTCTGTATACGAGAAAGACTTTTGTATTTGATTGTCGTGAAAATCTCTAATCCGAGCGATAGCAATGTCTAGCGACGCCGCTAATTTCGGATCAATTTTACTCGACAAAGCCCTAATTTCTTCCTTTGATACTCTGACGTTATTTTCGTTTAGGTCGAAATTGTCGTACGTCTTCGTATATTGAACAAGAGCGTCAAAGCCTTTTTTCAAAATATTAGCGGTCATATCGGATATCAAGCTCTCGACTTTTTTATCTTCCGCGGCTGTCGCTTCATTTAGAAATTGCGATAATTCTTTTGGAATCGAGGCGTTTTTATATTCAAAAAATTTCATAAAATTCCCTATTTCAACGATATAGTTATGTTAAAAGTTTCAGTTATATAAAAATTTTCTTTTTAAATGCGATATTTTTCAACTACGATGATAATATATCATATTTTAAAAATTATGTCTAATATTTTTCCCCGAGATTAGAAAATGAAATAAAATAATAATTCTCTCAATATTCAAATTTATACATCAAATTTCCGAAAAATGAGATAATATTATATTTATAGAAGGATTTTATATGTATCGCAGAAGGTTTATTATATTTATATTATTGGCTACCGTAGCGATTTTTTCCGACGATATCGAGATAGGTTCGATCGAATTTGAAGCGATAAAAATATCGGAGTTAAAAAGCTCTATCGATACGTCCGAGATTTATCAGAAATATAATATTGCATATTCTTCGATACTTCCCGAAGGGGCGATTTACTCGATAACCGATAAGATTACGGGATTGGAAGCGGTAATTCAGATTGGTTATTCGTCGGCTGACAGTCATCCCAAAAATATTTATATTACAGATAATCTATACGATTTCTTTGCGAAAAATTATGAAAAAAAACCGGATAAAATAGGTCTCTCGATAAGATTTGCCGGGTGGAATCAGGAGAGCGACGGCTCTGTTTACGCTAATATTGAGGAGCTTGTCGTAAATCCGGAAAATTCCCCTTCGGAAATACAAAAAAACGAGTCCGATAAATATTTTATACAACTGGGCTCTTTTTCGTATTATCAGAACGCTTACCCCCAAATCTCAAATATGCTTCCGGTTATGCTAAAGAAGCCAAAGTTTTATTTGATAAAGAAGAATATTATGAAAGACGGAAAAAAAACCGAGATATACAGGGTTTTGGCCGGACCTTACAGTTTTAGCGAAGCCCGGTCTATATCCGAAGAGGTAAATACTAAATATAACGCCTCAGTCTTTTTTCAGTCAAGAGACAGGGCTTTGAGCGATATTAATGGAGAAGATGGCGCAAAATGAAGAAAATTATAACAATATTGGCTATTTTTATCGGGATTTTACCGGTTTTTTCAGAAAAATGGGTTGGCAATGTAGCGACATACAATCTCCCCGAAGGCGCTACGATGGCTTCCGGTGAGAAATATCATTCCGATATGATTTCCGCCGCCTGCAACGGCTTTAGATTGGGGTCGACCGTACAGGTTATTAATGCGAAAAACGGTAAGTCGATCGACGTGGTAATTAACGATACCGTTAAACCGGAGCTTAGTTATTTTATATTGCTTACCCCGTCGGCGGCTCGCGAGATAGATATGGAGTGGGACGCCGGCATCGCCGTAGTTAAAGGGAATTTTAACGATATAAATTCTACGATATCGCTTCCTATTAACGGGCTTGTTTCGGAAGGGGAGATTGACAAAGAGAACGTTAAAGAGTTTCCCGAGATTAATTGGCCTAACGTCGTCGACAATTCGCTAAACGACAGAGCGACGGAGAAGCCCGATCTAGAGAAAGTAACTCCTCCCGTCAATCTCGAAAAAGACGATAAAAAGCTCGATGCGGATAAAGAGGATAAAATATATCCGTATAAAGAAAAAGAGGCGTTTCCTTCCAAAAAAGAGGAGAATTTGATAAAATACGATTACGAATTCCTTCCGGATAAAATCATTGAAAAGCAAAAGACGCCGGAGTCGCCGACCGACGAGTTCGTAAAAAGCCCGACGGAGCGAACGGATAAGATATTCGAGGACGATAAAGATAAGTACAATCCAAAAGAGGAGTACGTAAAAAGCCCAACTGAGCGCATGGATAAGATATTCGAGGACGATAAGGATAAGTACAACCCAAAAG
>JAGOCL010000251.1 GCA_017998755.1 Spirochaetota bacterium
TGGATCCAAAATACCCCAAACCGGAAGAGGGGTTGGATAAAATAGTAATAGATTAATACCAATATCCGGCGGGCGGCTATGTATAAATTTCTATAGGTCAAACCTAAGCCGCCCGCCTTGATATTTCCGTTAACCCATAAATTTAATCTTTGTAAAATTAATATACATATAAAAAAAATATGCTATTTTACATATTATTTTAAAAATATGGAGAGTTTGATGTCAAAATTGAGACTCGTTAAAGAATTCTTTCAATACATAGCCGAGAACAAAAAATTATGGTTAGTTCCTATAATCATACTTTTAGGTCTTATCGGACTGGTTGTAGTTGTGTCGCAATCTCAAGCGATAGCGCCGTTTATTTATTCATTATTTTAGGATAGTATGAAAGATAGTTATATACTTGGTATTTCTGCTCTTTATCACGACTCGGCAAGCGTTTTGCTGAAAAACGGCGAGATTATAGCCGCCTCGCAAGAGGAGAGATTTACCCGAAAAAAAGGAGATGAAAATCTTCCTATAAACTCCATTCTTTACGCTCTCAAAGTCGCCGGAATAACAATCAATGAAGTAGATCATATTGTTTTTTACGATAAGCCGATTCTGAAATTCGATAGAATTTTAGCGTCGTATATCCATACAGCGCCAAAGGGTTTGGCTTCCTTTCTAAAAGCCCTGCCGTTATGGTTAAAATCTAAGCTTTGGACTGAAGATCAGATCAAAAAAGAGCTTGGTTATAAAAAAGAAATATATTTTACCGAACACCACCAATCTCACTCTGCGAGCGCATTTTTCCCCTCCCCTTACGACAAATCGGCGATAATAACGATCGACGGCGCCGGAGAGTGGCAGACTACTACCATTGGAATTGGCGAAGGAAATAAAATCAAAATTTTGAAAGAGATAAATTTTCCCAACTCGTTAGGACTTCTCTACTCGGCGTTTACTTATTACTGCGGATTTCGCGTAAATTCGGGAGAATACAAACTTATGGGGCTCGCGCCTTACGGAAAACCTGTTTATCTCGATCTTATAAAAAAAGAGCTTATTAAAATAAACGACGACGGCTCGTATAATATTAATGAAAAATATTTTAATTACGTTAGCGGCCTTAAGATGATAAATAAGAAATTCAGCGCGCTTTTCGGCAGACCGCCCCTCGGAGCCGACGGAAAACCCGATCAATTTTATATGGATATAGCCGCCTCTATTCAAGAGCTTTTTAACGAAATACTTGTTAAAATAGCGATTAAAGCGAAGAGTCTCACAAATATGGACAATCTCGTTCTTGCCGGCGGCGTAGCGCTTAATTGCGTAGCAAATAGCAAGATACTATCGAAATCTGGTTTTAAAAACGTATGGATACAACCCGCCGCCGGAGACGCCGGAGGGGCGCTGGGGGCGGCGCTTTACTTTTATTACAACTATCAGGGCGCTAATAGGAATACTGACAATATAAACGATTTTCAAAAAGGCTCGTATCTCGGACCTGAATTTACAGACGAAGAGATAGAATTATTTTTAAAAAAAAGCGGAGCGGTATACCGCAAAGTATCTGAAGACGAATTAGTCGATACTATCTCAGACGCTATTATAAATCAAAAAGTTATCGGCTGGTTTCAAGGCAGGATGGAATTCGGCCCGCGGGCTCTTGGTTCAAGATCGATAATCGGCGACGCAAGATCGTCAGAAATGCAGAGCGTTATGAATCTAAAAATAAAATTCAGAGAGTCGTTTAGGCCGTTTGCGCCGTCGGTATTAGAAGATAAAGCCGGCGAATATTTTGATACCAAAACCGCCTCGCCGTATATGCTTCTGACCGCTCAAGTCAAAAAAGACAAGCTGATACAATCAGACTGCGAAGGTAAAACCGGTTTAGAGCTTCTCAATTTGAAGAGATCAGTAATCCCCGCGGTTACTCACGTCGACAACTCTGCGCGTCTCCAAACCGTTAATGAAAAAGACAACGGATTGTATTACAAACTGATAAAGAAATTCTACGACAAAAGCGGTTGTCCTGTAATTATCAACACTTCGTTCAACGTAAGAGGAGAGCCGATAGTTTGCGAGCCGGCGGACGCTTATTACTGCTTTATGGGTACTAATATAGACGTTTTAGCGCTCGGTTCTTTTATACTATTCAAAGAAGAACAAACTCCAATAAAGGATCTGTATAAATGGAAAAAAACATTAATAAAAGACTAGACTTAAAAAGAAAAAAAGAATTAATAAAATTCGGAATATCGTTTTCTATCAGAATGATTATCCTCTCTTTAGTCGCTCGTCTAAACAAATTTCATATATCGATTCAAATAATACCTATGATTCTTGCCTGTCTCCATATTACCGCGACAATAATATACTATAAAGCGCTTATTCCTACGCATTTTATTTTATCCAAAATTGGGAGCTTTTTGGGAATGGTATTTACCGCAACGATAATGACAATATTTTTTTATCTCTTTTTTACCCCTTTTTCGATCGTCGCAAGATTATTTAAAAAAGATCACATAAAAAAAGAATTGCTTTCGCCGGGGTGGAGAGAAGTTCCCGATATAAAAAACGATCCCGAAAGAATTAAAAAACTTTTTTGATAAAAAGAGGAGCTGTATGAATTATCAATACCTCTCAAATACCGAGCTTACTACGGCCCTCGCCAAATATATGGAAATTTTAATCGAAAACGGGCTTTCTCCCAAAGAAGAACTAATCCCTGTCGAAGAATCTTTAAATAGAATTTTATCAAGAGCGGTTTACGCTCGAATATCTAATCCGAGTTACAACTCTAGCGCTATGGACGGTTTAGCGGTTAAGGCGCGATCCGCTTTCAACGCTACCGAAACGACTCCCGTTATACTTGAGAAAATAGATTATTTACGAGTCGACACTGGCGATATACTCCCCGAAGAGTACGACGCGGTAATAATGATCGAAGACGTCGTCGATATGGAAGACGGCAAAATAAAAATATTAAATGCAGTTTCTCCATGGCAAAACGTCAGACAGATCGGCGAAGATATATGCGAAGGAGAAATGATACTTCCGTCTTTCAGTAAGATAACTCCCGCTTTCATAGGCGCGGCGCTCTCCTGCGGCGTAACGCAAATTTGGGCGTCAAAACGTCCGGTTATAGCTCTGATACCGACGGGAGACGAAATTGTCTCTCCGTTCGCAGAAAAAAAAGACGGAGAAATTTTTGAGACTAACGGTTATACCTTTTCATCCCTCGCGCTGGAATACGGATGCGTTCCGGTAAGATACGATATAGTTAAAGATAATCTCGACGACATAAAACAAACCGTAATAAAAGCGAGCGCCGTTTCAGATATCGTTTGCGTTATCGGAGGATCGTCGGCGGGCAGAGACGATCTCTCGGCTACGGTCATTTCTCAATTAGGTAGAGTCGTTATTCACGGTTTGGCGATCAAACCGGGCAAACCGTGCGTTTTGGGAATCATAGATAATAAACCGGCGCTAGGTATTCCGGGTTATCCCGTATCGGGGATATTAATTTTCAGATTAATTGTAAAAAAAATAATCGAGATCCTAACCGGCGCGGAATTTGACAAACCGGAAATAATTCAAGCCGAACTGACGAAAAAAATCGTTTCTTCGCTGAAATACGAGGAGTTTGTCAGAGTAAAACTGGGATTGATAGACGGTAAATATAAGGCGTTCCCGTTTAACAAAGGCGCCGGCGCGGTAACATCGCTCGTAAAAACCGACGGAATAATTCGCATACCTCAAAATTTTGAAGGATATAACGAAGGAAAAATAACGGAAGTAGAGCTTTTACGTTCGAAAAAAGATATTAACAACGTTCTGATTATAGGCGGAAGCCACGATCCGCTTATCGACGAGATTATCGATATATGCAGAATAAATTACAGGAATATGTACGTCTCTTCTTCAAATATCGGTAGTATGGCGGGATTGATAGCGATTAAAAGAAACGAAGCGCATCTTGCCGGTATTCACCTTTTAGACGAAGAGACGGGTAGTTATAACATAAGCTATATAAAAAAATATTTTCCGGATAGGAAAACGGTATTAATCAAATGCGTAAAAAGAATTCAAGGAATTATTGTTGAAAAAGGTAATCCCAAAAATATCAAAACGATAAAAGACCTTACAAATCCAGATATACGATACGTCGACAGACAGATGGGTTCGGGGACAAGGATACTTTTCGATTTTGAACTTCAAAAAAATAGTATAAATCCGCGCTTGATTAACGGATACGATCGAGTCGAGAATACCCATATAGCCGTTTCGCTGGCGATTAAAAGCCGAACGGCCGACGCGGGGCTTGGAGTTTATTCGGCGTCAAAAATATACGGACTGGACTTTATACCGATTGCCGAAGAGGAATACGACTTCTTAACTTTGGAGAGATTTATTTCCGACGAAAAACTTGACAAATTTGTCAAATCTTTAAAAAACCCCGATTTTATCAAAAGAATCGACGACTTAGGCGGATATTCCTACGACAAAATCGGGGACTTTAGTATTATATAGGATTATTATTTTTCAAACTCGTAAGGCCATCTGGTATTGCCACCCCAGTTCATCATTTTCGTATACCCCTCTTTTTCAAGCATTTTTATTACGGCTTGAGCGCGGCCGCCTGT
>JAGOCL010000252.1 GCA_017998755.1 Spirochaetota bacterium
TTGGGAATAATTTTAGAATGGGCTAAAGAAAAATCTATCGAAATATCAAAAACGGACTTTTTTATAAAACTAACTAAAATCTGGGAAGATTAATTCTTTAAGCTATATAGCGTATTTAGTATATTCTAAACAGGAATTCCTGTTTTGAATATACTAAATTTAAAGATATATTCACCCCCCCCATCTATATTACAATTAATACTTTTTTTATTGACAAAAATAGAGCTGTAAGTATATATACTTTAAATATGAAAATAGTTATTACATTTTTATTATTACTCCTTGCGATCGACGTAACTCGCGCGTTGGAATTAAAAGTTTTGTGGTGGAACGTTAAAAACTTTTTTGATACGATCGACGACCGCGGTAAGGACGACGACGTTTTAACTGAAAATGAGTACATAGCAAAACTTCAATCGATATCTAGCGCGATAAAAAAGATCGACGCCGACGTCGTAGGGCTTGGAGAAATCGAAAATATTTTTGTACTTTCAAATATCGCCAAATCGTCGGGATATCCTTACTACTACTTAGAGGAGGGGAACGATCCTAGAGGTATTGACGTCGCTTTAATATCAAAATATCCCGCAGTATATAAGTCAAACCGCGACTTACCTACCCCATACGACGGGAATCCTAATTACAAATTTAGCAGAGATTGTCCAAAAGTTGAAATAATATTAGAAAACGACGTAAAATTTTATTTGCTTCTAACGCATCTCAAATCCGAATATGGCGGAGACGATAAATCTGAAAGAAAGAGAATTTCTCAAGTATATGGAATTCTCGATATATTAGACGGAATTTACGCCGAAATTAAAGATCCTTACGTTCTAATAATGGGCGATTTCAATAGCGAAAGATACTCGGAGCCGATGAATATTCTGGAAAAATCAGGTTTAAAAAACGTCAACTACCTATATAATGAAAAAAATGTTTGGACGACAAATTTTGGAAAGAAAAAAGATATAGATTATTTCCTGACTAGCGACGCTTTATTTAAAAAAATGACAAAATATAAGCTTAAAACCATCGGCGGTAAGTATATCGACAAAATTAGCGATCACAGACCTTTATTGCTGGAATTTAATATTAAATAGACAAGGATAGAGTTATACCGCCGTAACCTCTCGGTATGTAATAATCATTTAGGGTCAATCCTCCGCCGATTTCTATTCTGAATATCTCGCGTATTGTCAGCGGTATGAATAATCCGAATTTTAAAAGAAAAACGTCGATTTCCCAATTATTTTTATACGTTATATCGACTCCGATAACCCCTTTTAACGATAATATTTTGTATATTATAACTGAAAAATTCAGATTTGAGGTCAAGGCTAAATTTACTCCGAATAAAAAGTTTAGTTCAATATAGCTTCTCATTCTGCTCCCAAGACCTATCGAAAAGAAAAAAGCGTACCCTTTATTAGACCAGCCCATATCTGTCGATAACAGCAAACCGTCGGTATTATTAAATATCTTATAGAGAAATTCAAAACCTATAGCGAACAAAAAATTAAAGCCGGAATTTCTACCGGAATACGCCCCCGACGCAAAACCGACATGTTTAGTTCTGATTCCGAATTGAAATTTTCCGGGGGAACGAAATTTATATATAAATAGCGCTTGTTCCGAAAGATAGTCCTTAGTCCCTGAAAGCCCTGTTTCAAAGGATGAAGATATATAAAAATTCTGTCTCGAATAAAATTTATCGCCTATTGAATAATCTTCCGATAAATCGTCCGCGGAAATATAACAAACCGACGCCGAAAAAATGATAAATATAAATATTTTTTTTATAACAGCTATGTCGCAAAATTCTGAAAAATAAAATATTTTAGAAAAACTAAACAATTTCATCCATGCTGGAAATTATTTTATCTATTAGACCGTATTCTTTGGCCTGTTCCGCCGTCATCCAATAATCCATTTCCACATCTTTGGCTATGTCTTCGCGCGATTTACCGGTCTCGTCAACATAAAGATTGATAATCCTATCCTTAGTCTCTTGTATTTCTTTAGCTTGAATTTCAATTTCAGTCGCTCTTCCTTCAAAAAAACCGCCAATTAAGGGCTGATGAATTAGAATTTTAGAATTTTTTGTAGCATATCGCTTACCTTTTTTTGATCCGAGCATAATAATAGACCCCATGCTTGCGGCGAAACCCGCTACGAGCGTAATGACGGGAGATTTTATAGCCCTCATTATGTCAAAAATTGCAAATCCCGAAAAGACGTCTCCTCCTGGAGAATTAATAATCATCATTATCGGTTTTGTATTATCGAGCCCCTCCATGAGGAAAAGCGATTTTATCGTTTTCTCAGCTATTTTCTGATTTATCGCCGAAGATATTATAATTTTTCTTTGCTCAAGAAACTGTTTTTCGATGATATTCTCAACATTGTTTTGTTTTTCAGAACATTCCTCTTCGTCCGAACCGACGATATATCCCGATCCTTTCAAACCGCTCGATAAGCTCGTTGAACTATTCCAAATACTATTCATAAAGTCTCCTTATTTCGTAATTATTTTCATTGTTTATATTAATATACCAAAAGATAAAAACAGATCATTTTCTTTTTCGAAAGACAAATCAGGAGTTATTCCGAATTTTACTCTCAACTTCTTATTATAATTATCTACCGCTTCTCGAACAATATTACCGTTAAATTTATACCTGTGAAGTAATGAGAACGTTACTATCAAGTCTACAATAAGCCCGATTCCGGAAAAAACCGCAAGAGCCGCCGTAACTACTCCGGACGCCAGATAAACGTTGTCGATCATATTGTATGAAACCGCAGAGCTTACTAATATCCCCGCCGGAATAGCAAACGCGCATAACGACGCGCCAAAAACCCCTCCGGTAAAAGCTCCTATAACTTTTATTTTTTTTATAGTATCGTTATTTTTAACAAATAAAGGATCGCCGGATAACGTAATAAAATCCTGAAAAGTTATCTCTTTTCCCCCTTTGTAAAAATAAAAGTCAGTTACGTCGAGCGGATAAAATACGTCAAACCTTTTTTTTTCAATATAGGAAATATAGTCGGTCTCATAGCTCGCATCGATAGATTTTAAATCATCGGAAGAAACTTCTAGAGAATAACAAAAGTTTGCGCCAATAAATAATATTGATAATAAAATGGGAAGCTTTTTCATACAACCAAAATATACTTTAATTTTAAGAATTTGTCTATAAAATATTTGGTTAAACCAAAAGATTTTAAACCTTAACTCTGGCGACTCTATAAAATTAAAACGGCGGATTTAACCGTCCGCCGCCTTTATAACAATCGATTTTGCAAAATAAATCTTACAATCCGTCGATATTTATTTCGATAATATCGTAAATATTTTCTTGACCTTTTTTTAGCATATTATAAAACTTTTTATTTGAAACCGACGGAGCTCCCAGAGGATTCTTAAAGTCTTTATCAACAATTCTCTTCATTCCGTCTACCGTCATCTGAAAAAAAGTCTCGTTTATTTTTATTGTCTTATATTTCAGTATCTGTAAAATATTAAGAATTCTCTTCTTATCAGCATCGGATAATCCTTCTTTTAAAAGGTACTTTTTAAAGCTTGTTTCTTTATTATAAACGCTTAAAATAAAAGCTTTATTCTCTTCCTCGACAATTTTTTCGTAAATATTCTGTTCAAAATACTTGATATCAAAATCCATGGGTATATCGTTTATAGTTGTAGTCTCCATAACTTGAACCGATTCTTTAAAAGATTTCTTATATAATGTAAAATACTTATTTCTTCTTTCTTCGAACCATTTTTCGTCTGGGTTAACTTCGGCTATTTTTTTATTATCCAAAGCCGACCACAAATAATTAAACTTAAATTTTTTAGTGGTGTCGTAAGAATGTATCTCGCCGTTTATAATCAAAAATAAAGCCGGTATATCTACTTTATAACTTAGCATAGAACTTGAGCCTATCGCTACGGGATATTTTATATTATTTTTTTTGATATACTTCTCTACAGCTTCAGGTTGTTCGGTGCTAATACCTAAAACCAATACGTCTTCGTTTTTGAAAGCGTCGTAGATCATATTCATATAACTTGCCGTATTCTCGGTCGATTCTATCCACGTTTTAAAAAGTTCGACTAAAATTATTTTATTCTTTAACTGCTCTTTTGGAATAGAAGCGGTATTAAACCATTTTGCTCCGTCGGCAATAATATCTGTCTTATCCGCCGAACTCATAACATTAAGCGACAAAGTAAAAGAAAAAACGTAGACTAAAACCTTAATAAATTTTTTGTTAAAAAAAAGCGCCATATAATCTCCTTTCAAGCATAATGCGATATAATTATTACTCAGACTCAATTTTATTACTTTCGAAATCTGATTACAATTAATAATATAAAGCGCCGGACAAAATAAATACGGATATTTACAAAAAAATATAAACTTTAGCTAACCTTGTTCATAGATTTTAAACATCTCGAACATATTTTCATTCTTTTTCTTACGCCGGTTATAAGCGAAATTATTTTAGAGTGAAGATTAACTTTAAAGGTTCTTTTTGTCTTTACCCCTATCTTTGAACCTGTTCCGCCTTTTCTTTTATAAAGACCTTTTCTTGGAACGTTATTACCAACCGCCGT
>JAGOCL010000253.1 GCA_017998755.1 Spirochaetota bacterium
GGTTTGGCGCGATACGAGGCCTTGGCTTAACGGAGATCAGTTTGATACGGCAATGAACTATATCTTTTTGAACTCGGTCGCCGATTTTATCGCTAAAAAGAGTATTACCGCCGAACAGTTCGCATCATTACTAGCCGAAATTAGAGCGATGTATAAACTTCCCGCTTACAATTCGTTGTGGAATCTGTTAGGCAGTCACGATACGGAGAGGTTTTTATTTTCAGCAAAAGAGAATGTAGCGTTGTTAAAACTTGCCGCATTAATTCAATTTACTTATATCGGCTCGCCGGTCGTATATTACGGCGACGAAGTGGGAATGACCGGAGACGATATGCAAGCCAGAAGAGGGATGATCTGGGATCAGAATAAAATCAATACCGACCTGCTCAACTTCTACAAAAAAATAATAAAAATAAGAAAAACTAATAATGAATTGACGTCCGGCGATTTAAAAATAATATTTACAGATAACGCAAACGGTATTTTTGCGTTTGTCAGGTCTATTGATAATTCTGAAATTTTAGTTATAATAAATTCCGGTTTATCCGATTATAGATACTCGCTCGAAAAGAAATATATTAATCTTCTAGACGAAGCCGCCGCTGAGAACTTCATAGAAATACCTAAAGAGAGCGGCGCTGTATTAAAGAAAGTTATTTAACATATGCGTTTTTGGTTAGACGCATATGCGTCTTTGGACTTAATCGGTTCTTAATAAAATTATACGCATATGTGTCATTTAATTTTTTTGGTTTAGACACATATGTGTCTTACCTTCTTACCTAGCCGGCTTTAATTATTTTTATCCCGTTTGCGGCTATGTATACTTCTCCGCCTCTAATTTCTTCGTTTATCGTAAGTTCTCTAGCGGCGTTAAGATTTATCGGGAGGTTTAAAGTTTTTTCTCCGTCGGAGCAGTTTAAACATACGACAATTGTCTCGCCTTCGAAGTTTCTTGAAAACGCCAGCGTCTCCGTTGAAACAAGCAAGGTTTTATAGTCGCCGTATTTTAGCGCTTTATGGTTTTTCCTGATATCGGCCAGTTTCTTTATCGAGCTCAAAAAGCGTCTGTCGTTTTCATTGTTAAACATATCGAGCGATAAATTTGGCCGCAGTTCTTTATCGCTATTTGCGCTTCTTTTCCCTTTGATCCCAAACTCGCTTCCATAATAAACGGAAGGAACGCCGGGCATCGTAAAAAGAAGACCGTACAGAGCGGCGAGATTGCGATGATTTTTCAGCGTTTCGGTAATCCTATCGACGTCGTGATTATCCAAAAAATTATAGAGCGTTTTACCTTTGCATAGTCCGTTATCCCCAAATTGCCTGTTGAGAGAATAGTTTATTTCGAAAAAGTTCTTATCGTTAAAGCTCGACCAAAGCCCTTTGTACGCCTCGTAATTCGTTACCGAATCAAGCCCCGCTTCGTTAATCCATCTTTTGTAATCTCCATGGACTACCTCCCCTTTCAACCAGAAATCGGGCTTGATACTTTTGCTTACTTTGCTAAGATCGGAAAGAAATCTAAAGTCTATAACGTCCGCCGCGTCGAGGCGCAAACCGTCGATATCGAATTCTTTTATCCACATTCTAACCGCCTCGAAAATATGCTCGCGGGTATCATGGTTGTCGAGATTGAATTTAACAAGCTCAAAATGCCCCGCCCACCCTTCGTATGAAAATCCGTCGCGGTAACAATTGTCGCAGTTGAATCTCAGGTTCTTATACCAATTTTTATAGTTTGAATTCTCGCGATAAGTTTTGATATCCTTAAACGCAAAGAACTCTCTCGAGCTGTGATTGAAAACGCCGTCGAGAACTACCCTTATTCCGTTAGCGTGAAATTCTTGAACTACTCTTTTTAGAGTATCGTTAGTTCCCAAGCGTCTATCTACTCTGAAATAATCGACAGTATCGTAACCGTGCGACATTGATTCAAAAATGGGCGAGAAAACTACGGCGTTAACGCCAATATTCTTTAAATGGGGTATCCATTCGACCGTTTTCATCAAACGTTCCACCGGTTCCGAATGAAAATCGTTTCTTTCCGGCGCTCCGCAAAATCCCATAACGTAAAAATGATAAAATACCGATTCATTAATCCAATTACTCATATTAACCTCCAAATTTATATATACATACCGTTAGGTATATAATAAACAAAAAAAATATCAGGAAAATATCCCGTACATAAACTGCCTAACCGCCTTGTAAATTACTTCCTCGTTCGGATCTAACTCCTCATTAATAATCAAAAAAAGATATGCGTTGATCGTTCCCAATAGCGATAGAGCGTACTCCTTCTCTCTCCCCTTCATGTTGCCGTGATACTCTCCGGCCGACTTAAACATCTTATTTAATATATCGTTTATTCGAACAATATACGGCTCGATCGTTAAATGCGCGGCGTTATCTTTCTGAACATATGTGGCTGAAGAACTAAGGCGAAAAAAAACCGGATTTTCTTGGGCATAAGCAAAAAACGCTCTGAATACCTCGGTTATCGAAAGCGTTATGTCGTTTTTAATATCGCATACTCTCTCAAGACTTTCCAAAAAAGGGTCGTAATATTTTTGAAATATAGCTTTAAGAATTCCCTCTTTCGATCCAAAATAGTAATACAAAGTCGGCTTGGTTATCTCTGATTTATCGACGATCTCCTGAATCCCCGTTCCGTCGTACCCCTTATCGGAAAAAAGTTTCATCGCTATGTCTAATATTTTACTTTTGTTATCCATCGGGAATATTATATACCATTCGGTATATAATGTCAAGAGATTTTTTAGAAATCAGAACAGCTGGTTGCAACCAGCTGTTTATTGGGGCTCAAAACACGCTGTTTGGTTTATAGCTCTAAATTTTCTTCTTATAAATTTTCATACTGTTCGCTTCGACTGTAACGCTTATTTTACCGTCGGCGCCAGTTAAGTCCGAGTCGCTTCGTATAATACGACGCCTACGCTTACAGAGAGATTCAACGAATCGAGTTTGTCGTTAGTCTGAATTTTTATGATCTGATCGCAGTTCTTTTTTACAAGCGGGCGTATGCCGCTCCCTTCTTCGCCGAAAACGAAAGCCGATTTTCCGTCGAATTTCATCTTCGACAGGTCCGTCCCTTCTCCGCTGGCGGCGTATATCCAGTACCCGTTTTTTTTAAGTTTTTCGATCGTAGTTGAAATATTGGTAACGTAAACTATTTTCATCTGGAAAACCGCGCCGGCGGATCTTTTAACGACTAAATCGTTTATCGGCGCGGAGTTATTTTTAGGAAGTATGATATAACCGACGCCAAAGAGGAGAGAAGTTCTTATTATCGCGCCTAGATTCCCGACGTCCTTTACTCCGTCGAGTATAACGATCGGGTCGGAATATCCGCTTTCGGAAATCTCCGCGTCAAAATCTTCCTCAGTTTTCAAATACGCCGGATTTTCCGAACCGTCTAACTTTAGCGCGACTCCTTGAGATTTTTTACTTCCGTAAAACTTATCAAACATTATTTTATCGACGTAAACTACTGCGATATTCTGAGCTTCGGCAGAGTCGATTATATCTTTTATCTGAAAATCGTTAGCCCCCTGTTGAATATGCAAAGTTCCTTTTACTTTGTTTTTAAGAATTTCTCTTACCGGATTGCGGCCGTATATTACGCTAAAGTTTTCATCCATCTACTTCTTACCATTTATCTTGCTTAAATCTGGATTTTTCTCGACCGTATCGATTTTTCCGTCAAAATTTATATCTTTATCTATTTTTATTAGTTGACGCTTATCGTTAGTATACCGCCACTCGTCTACCTTACCGTCAAAATTTGTGTCGTATTTTGCGACGACCTCTTTCATTTTACCTTTTGCGTCGTAATTTATATCCATCCACAAATCGATCTTACCGTCGTGATTCGAATCAAATTCTTCCTTAGTCGGCTTCTCGGCGACAAGTTGAGCGCCTCGATAAATCATGTCTGTCCAAAAAAACGAATCCATCTTTCCGTCCAAATTCGTATCTTCGCTTTTCTTTTGTATTATGGTTTTATACTGAACTTCTACCATACCGTTATTTACAAGCTCTTTTTGAGAAAAAGACGTTCCGATACTGTATTCTTCGGTAGATTCAAAAGTTCCGTCCGAATTCAGATCAAACTTAACAAAGTTTTTAAAATCGTTTTTCTCGTTACTGATCATATCAATTTTACCGTCGTTATTCGAATCAACCGATATTTCTTTATAGAAATCCCTCTTTTCGTAAACGATCTTTATCCAAATATCTATCTTACCGTCGCCGTTATAGTCTTGTTTATCCTCGTTAATCCTGTAAACAATATTCTTTTCAGAAATATAAAAGCACCCCTCGTCGGCTTTTTTGTTTTTATTGATGTCCAAAAGCTCCCAATTCTTATCCATATCGACGCTAAGCCATCTATCGGATTTTCCGTCCTTATTAGCGTCCAAAGCAAAATCAGCCGAAAACAAACATAACTCGCTTAATACAAAAACTAATACTAATATTACTCTCATTATCTCCCCTTTATATAAATATCTATTGTTTTTCGTAGTATTTCGTTGCGATAACTCTCATCGCCTCGGGTATATCGCAAAATTCGTTGTCTTTCGC
>JAGOCL010000254.1 GCA_017998755.1 Spirochaetota bacterium
GCACCCAGTCGATCGACCTGAGTTCGTCGTATATCGACCCTCTAATTCTGGTAACCGCGTAAGTTTTGAATTTTACGTTTTTCTGAGGATCAAATTTCTCAATGGCGTCCATCAGTCCGAATACTCCGAATCCGACTAGATCGTCGTATTCAATATTGCCGGGTTTACCCATAGCGACTTTGCCCGCAACGTATTTAACTAGCGGAGCGTATTTTTCTATAAGGAAATCCCTGAGCTTCATATCCTTGTTTTTTTTGTATAAAATCCAAATATCGTCTTCATTCATATCTGATAATTTATTATTATTCACAACTACCCCCCCCAAGAAAATATTAATCTGTTTGCGTTAACAAAAACAACAAAACTAATACGACGCCAATTAGAATTATCCCGAAAAACCAAAAGTTCTTAGAAAAGAAATTACTTTTTTGAGCTCGATCGGGACTGTCAAGCTCTTCTCTTACGGCGGTTCTAACTTTGACGTTCTCCCCGTAAAATGCTACGCCGTAAATACCCGGGCCGAACTGTACCTTTACGTGAATGCCTCCGTCGGTAACTACCAAATCGTTAAGTTCGGCGTAAATTATTTGAGGCTCGTCTTCGTTGTAGTTAGTTCCCGATAAAAGATTATTAATATAAGACGCGACGGCTCTATCGTCTGTAATTTTTACCGCTATCATTTGCCCCGGCTTTAGTTCGCTAATAGGTATCCCTTCGACCGGCGCTATGTCTAATTCGATTTTGATAGTCAACATTTGGTTTTTTTCTAACTCAACTTTCTTTTTTTCAGATTTTTTATCTTCAGAGTCGCCGGTTTTATCGCCGTCGTTGGAGATTTTATCCCCTTTATTCATTTCAAATGCGTCGGTTTTATCAATTTTCAGTTTAAGAGCGGTATTTATATCTCCGACGACGCCTATAATAGTCTCCGTCAAAAAGTTTTTTAACGATTGTTCGTCAATTTCTTTACTTTTGGATAGTTTTTCAAAAAAATGTATCGATTTGGAATTAATTAGTCCCGAGTAGAAATTATTCTGAATATTAAGATTGATACTATGAGATTTCTCGTAATTTAATATATCTTCCTGATACTCTCTCCAGCGCTTCTCAAAATCGAACTCTATCGCCGTTTTATCGTCGTCTTTGATTACTGCGTTTACTTTTTCTATAGATTTGTTTTTAACGTCGTAAAAGAAAATAAAAGCTCCGTAGATTTTATTTGTCTGAGCTATAAACTTTCCTCTGATAACGTAAATGTTTTTTTCAACAGAGTTGATTATCTTTACCGCCCCTTCGACGTCGTCGCCGGTAAATTTCAACATCAGTTTGGCCAGATCAAAATCGCATCCCGTTTCGCTTTGAAGTTGTAATATTTTCTGATCCGACATTTTTTATCCTTATTTTATGATTTATCCCGTTTTATCATCGTTTGAACGGCTTTTGCCAAATCTTCGTTCGTCGCTTCAAACCCCAATTTTTCTTTGAGCGTCGCGGCGTTATCAAAATTATTATCAGATTTATACTCGCTTTCGGCGCTTAAAGAGTTTTTCGAGCCGCCTAGATCTGTTATATCTTCAACGTCGTCTAGTCTCTCGTCAAGGTCTGCGAATCTGTTTGAATTAAAAACGTTTTGATCTTCGCCGTCGTTTATATCGTTTTTACCGCCGTAATCGGAAGTTTCATAATTTCCCGAATCGTCAGAATCGTCGCTTTTATTGTCGTTGTAATTGTTGTAATCAAACGGATCTACTTTATCGTCGATCGATATATCTACATTCTCGCCTTTAGCGTCGGATGTATCTTCCGAATCGCCAGATCCCTCTGCTCCGGCAGAAAGATCTATTTTTAACACTTCTTTAAATAAAAAAAGGATGCCGAATAAAAGTCCAAAAACGACGGCTCCGCTAAATATCGATCTGGTAATAATAACAAAAAAAGAATTCCCCTGTATTAAATTTATTAAGAAGAAAAGAAGAAAAAAAACCGCCCCGGCGATAGATGGAATTTTAAAATTCATAATTCTACCATAAATTATATATATAAACTAACAGTATAATCTATTAATTTTATATTTGCAAACAAAAAATTAATTAGAACCTAATAATTTGAGAAAAAAATTCTTCAAACCTCCGCCTTCCTTAAACTCTATACCTTCCAATCTTGATACGATATGCTTGATACTGACCGACGCTTTGCTTGTCGGATCTAAGACTATAAAGGGAGTCTGTTTTCTAACGCTCTGAGGTACGATCAAGTCCTCGTAAACCATTCCAAGATTATCGACTTTGATGTTTAAAAACTGCCCCGCGATATTAATAACCCTTTCTGCTACCTTTCTCCCTTCCGATATGCTAACGACTCTGTTTACGACTAATTTAAGCTCCAGCGCGGGATTGTGTATCTCCGTCGCGATGATCTTTATGATACCGTATGCGTCGGTAATCGCCGTCGGTTCTGGAGTCGTTACGATTATCGCTTCGTCGGACGCTACGATAAACGAGAGAACGTTCTGGCTTACCCCCGCGCCGGTATCGATTATTAAAACGTCGGCGTATGAAAGGGTATCCATCTCTTCTATCAAAAAATGTCGCTCGTCGTCGTTGAGGTTTGCGATCTTTGAGAAACCCGACGCTCCTGCGACTATTTGTATGCCATAGTTAGTGTCGATGATTATATCTCTCATTGTCTTTTGTTTTTTAATTAATTGGAAAAGGTTGTATTTCGGGATAATACCCAGACATATATTAACGTTGGCGAGCCCCAAATCGGCGTCCATAACTATAACTTTTCTTCCAAGTTGCGCGTACGCGATACCGAGATTTACCGCAATGTTTGTTTTACCAACGCCGCCTTTACCGCTTGATACGGTAATTATACGCGTTTTTTTTCTTTCGTCGGTATTTCTATTTTTTTGCATCATTTTTCTTAAGTTTTCAGCCTGATCGTCCATTTTGTCTCCTACCATATATAATTCTAATATTTAGCTAAAGAAAAAAATATTTCAGTTTCAAGTCCCTTTATTTTTGATATAATGTTAAAAAGATCCGCTTTTTCAATATCGTTCGGGACTTTCTGTCCGTCGGTATAATACATAATCGCTTTCTTTTTATCTATGCAAGTATTAACAATCGCCCCAATCGAGTCAGACTCGTCTATTTTAGTAATTATTACGTTTTTATAATCAAAAATATCAAAACTTTTAAAAATTCTCGCGACCTCTTTTTGTTTTGTATTCGCGCTAATCGTCAATACAAATTCAAGGTCGCAATTTCTAAGATCCAATAACTGTTTCATTTTCAAAATATTAATCTCGTCTTTTTGACTTCTGCCGGTCGTATCGACTATGATCATATCGGCTTTCGATAGAGCGACGACTCTTTGCAACTCCATATTATCTTCGATATTCATCATTTTCACGTTCATGATCTCGGCGTATTTTTCAAGCTGAAATCTGGCTCCAAGTCTGTATCCGTCTATCGTAACGAGTTCGATATTTATCTTGTCTCTTATTGCGTTGGCGGCAATTTTCGCCACTGTCGTAGTTTTGCCGACGCCCGTAGGGCCGACTAAGACAAGAACTTTTTTTACGTTATTTAGTTTAAAACCTCCCGAAATCTGAAGATCTTTCTTTATATATTCATAAACAAATTTATGAACCTCGGATTTGTCGTTAATCTTAGATAAAGGTAAAATTTTATTGATCTCTTCTATTAATCCATTAATAAAATCGTCAAAAAACTCATTTTCCTTAAGAATATCTTTTATCTCTTCCAAATTGGAGTGGATGTTTTCGCCTTTATTGTACTCTTTATATTGAATAACTTTTTCAAGATTATTGAGTTTATCCAGCACCATACTTAGAGAAAAAGATTCTCCTTGAATACTGCTTTTTATACCGGAATCCGCTGGATTTTTTACGATCGGAAGGATTTTATCGGGAACTTTTCCATCTTTTAAGTTTGATTGCAAATAAGCAAAACCTTCTTTTGATTTTTTCAGATATTCGTCGTCTGAAATACTAACCAAAACTTTGATATATTTCTTTTTACCGAACCCTAAGAATCCCCCTTCCGCGTGTTCGGTTCGTCTGATAATCATGGCTCTGTCGCCGTATTTCTTTTTGATATCCATGATAGCTTCGTCGTAACTCTTAGCGGTAACGTAGTCGTATTTCATTTATCTCCCCCCCCAAAGCGTCTTGCTACTAACCGTTTAATGTAATATTTTAAAAAATAATTGTCAATAAACGGTTATAGTCAAAATTATATATTATACTTCAACTTTTTCTTTATCTTCTACGGCGATCTGGCCGAATAGTATCAAATCAACGTCCGGTAGTAACTCTTTTGTCGATAATACGGCGATACTTTTATGAATATGAGAGCATATCTCCCATAACGCTTTTCTTATCTGCGGTTGAGTAACTATAACAGGCTGAAAACCTTTTTCGAACATCTCGGTAACTTTGTCTTTTATAGCGTTTTGTATCAGATGTAAAACGTCCGGTCTCAATCTCAATATCGGGAAGCCCTCTTTATCTAGCTCCATATTCTTGTAAATCTCCTGTTCGATTTTTGGATGTACTCTTAATA
>JAGOCL010000255.1 GCA_017998755.1 Spirochaetota bacterium
ATATATTCTATATCTTTTTTATTCAATAATTTTGAATTATAGTACAAATAAGAAATATAATCGAAAAAGCCGAGCAAATTATCTAGTTTCTTCTCGTCTTCCGCGTTTTTTAAAACAAAATTTAAATCAATTATTTTATAATAAATTTCCTGATAGTCTTTATTATCAAATTTTGAATACAATTGATATATAAATTCCGCTTTCTTTATTTTTGAGTTTTTGTAAATTGGGATTATTGCAACAATTAATCCGACGACAATACTTAAAAGTTGTAATATTTCTTTTAATTCCATAAATTTTTCTCCTATTTCTCTTAATAATATATACTAACCCCTCGGCTTCGTTTCAACGAAACTTAGCCAAGGGATATAAGTCCATTACTGCTCGAATTTCAAAATAAAAATATCGATAAGTCCATATCTTGTTCTGATATCGACCTCATTTCCCGGATTAAAATCTACAGTACCGCCAAATTCTCCCGTTACATAAATATTATTTGAACTATCGACTGTTATTGAATATCCATAATCTGTACCTGTACTGCCAATAGTTTTTGTCCAGCCATAACTCCCGTTGCTGTTAATCCTTGTTATAAAAATATCATTGATTCCACCGCTTGTTTTGTTATCCACACCCTCTCCCGGATCAAAGTCTACAGTTTTTTGAAATTCTCCCGTTACATAAATATTATTTAAATTATCGACTGTTATTGAATACCCGTAATCGTCATACCCGCCGCCAATAATTTTTGTCCAGCCGTAATTGCCGTTTTCGTTTATCTTTGTTATATAAATATTGCCCCTAAAATAACCGGTTGCATAAATATTATTTAAACTATCAGCTTTTATTGAATATCCAAAATCATCGTTCACCCCCCCCATAGTTTTTGTCCAGCCGTAACTACCGTCGCTATTTATCTTTGTTATATAAATATCTGCTCCCCCCACGCTTGTTTTGTTATCTACTTCGACTGCTGGATTAAAATCTGCAGTTCCTTCAAAATATCCCGTTACATAAATATTATGTGAACTATCGACTGTTATTGAATTTCCGTATTCCGAAGATAGGCCGCCCATAGTTTTAGTCCAGCCGTAACTACCGTCGCTATTTATCTTTGTTATATAAATATCAGCGTTTCCAGCGCTTGTTTTGTTATCTATTCCAGCTCCCGGATCAAAGTCCACGGTTTCTTTAAAATATCCCGTTACATAAATATTATTTAAATTATCGACTGTAATTGAATACCCGTAATCGCTAGACACGCCGCCAATAGTTTTAGTCCAACCGTAAGTACCGTCGCTATTTATCATTGTAATATAAATATCATAGCTTGATCCATAGCTTGTTTTAATATCTACTCCATCAAAAAAGTACGCTGATACTGCAAAACTTCCCGTTAGATAAATATTATTTAAACTATCGACTGTTATAGAATACCCATAATCGCTATATACGCCGCCAATAGTTTTTGTCCAGCCGTAACTACCATCGCTATTATTCTTTGTTATATAAATATCAGTATATCCAATGCTTGTTTTATTATCTACTCCAGCTCCCGGATCAAAGTCCACGGTTCCTTCAAAATATCCGGTTGTATAAATATTATTTAAACAGTCGACTGTTGTTGAATTTCCGTAATCATTAGATGCCCCGCCCATAGTCTTCGTCCAGCCGTAAACAAATTTATAAGTTTTGATTTTTACTATAATATTGTAAATGCTTTCGTCGCTATCGTTATTATTTATCGATATATTGCAATCATATTCCCCTTCGTATAATGGATTAAATGCAATAACAAAAGTTGAATAACTCCCCTGATTGATTACAGAGCCGGAATCGGTTTTTAACGAGCAAAAATCGCCCAAAATGTTAACGGCTGGATTTCCCGGCAGTTTGAGATTCCCTATCCCTGTATTTTCAATAGTGAGACTTATATCATACTCCTGATTAAGAATATAATTAACATAGTAAATATCCGTCGATCCATCGGGCATATCGATTCCATTTAATTTTACATTAATCTCCGGAGCTATCAGTCCCGTCCCTTTTATCGTAAAAGTATAAACGCTTTCGTCGATATCGTTATTGCTTATAACAATATCAGCCGTATAGTTTCCTCCGTCTGCCGTAGGGGTAAAAGTTACTATAAAATTTGAACTTGCCCCGACTGCGATATTAGCCGTTGCATCGGTTTTCAGCGAAAAACCCGTTCCAGTTACGGCGACTCTCGGAGTTCCCGACAAAACAAGAAGACTAAGACCGCTATTCTCTATATTGAACGTTATATCTTTCGGACTGCCATACATCGTAGAGCCGATATCGTATTGGACCGTTCCGCTTACAATAGTATTTATTCCCTCTTTTACGTTGATTTCAGGATTCATAACTCCCTCAGCTATAACCGAAAAATTATATGGACTTTCGTCGCCGTCGTTATTTGATATAGATATCGTTCCGCTATAGTTCCCGCCGTACGAAGAAGGCGGAGTGAACGTAACCGTAAAAGTAGAGGAAGATTCCTGCCCGATAATACTTACCGCATCGGATTTTAAAGTAAAGCCCGTTCCCGATACTGTTACTCTCGGACTTCCTGTCAAAAGAAGGTCTCCTATACCGTTGTTTTCGATCGTAAAAGTTATATCTTTCGGATCCCCGTATTTCACAGACCCAAAATCATAATTAGCCGTTCCGTCCGGTATATTAACAGCGCTATCTTTAACGTTCATTTCGGGATTTATTATACTTCTTCCCTTTATAGTCCAGTTATAAGTATCTTCGTCGGTATCGCTATTTAAAATCGATACTGTTCCAATATATTCAGCCGATCCGCTTGAGACGTTTGGAGCAAATCTTACCGTAAAAGAAGCGGAGCCGGATGGAACGATTACAGGACTATCTATCGTATCGATCAAAGTCAAACAAGTTCCTGAAAAATTTATTATAGGATTACCTACAAGATATAAATCGGCAGTTCCGATATTCTCGACGGTAAAAGTAACGTCTTTTGTAGAGTCGTATAATATTTCTCCGATATCGACGTTACTTGACCCGTCGGCTATATTTAATTCATTCAATTTAACGTTTATTTCCGGTTCGTAGTTAGCAAGAACTATTTTAAACGAAAAATTATACGGATTATTGTCGCCGTCGTTATTCGCGATCGATATAGAGCCCGTATAAGTTCCCGAACCGGCGGGACTAAATTTAACTATAAATTCAGAATATTCCCCGTCCGCTATAATTCCGCTCGCATCCTGGAAAAGCGAAAACTCCGAGCCGCTTACTGTTACTCGAGGCGATCCAGTTAATAGAAGATTACCGACGCCGATATTCTTTACTGTAAATTTCAGATCGTTAGTAAATCCGTTTGGAAAAGTAAGCGTATAATCAATAGCGTCGTCGTTAATAATCGAAGAGTTATATTCGACGCTAACTTCAGGATTAATTACGCCCATACCTTTTATAGTAAAATTATAAGGATTTTCGTTTGCGTCGTCGTTCGCGATCGATATAGACGCGCTCCATTCGGTATCTATGTCCGCGTTATAAGTAGGATCAAATAATACCGTAAAAGTCGTCGATTTTCCTGGTAAAATTATCGAAGCGCTAGCGTCCGTTTTCAACGAAAAACAATCTCCCGTCAAACTAACTTTTGTCGGAGTTCCGCTTAATATAATATTTTGATTACCCTGATTCTCTATAGTAAAAACTAAGTCTTTTGGCGTTCCGTAAATAGTTTCGCCTATATTCAAATCTGTCGTTCCATCTTCAACGTTGATACCGCTATATTTTATATTTATCTCTTTACCGGCTATCGTCGTTGTAGTAACGGTCGTTGTCGTCGAGGTACTCGTTGTGGAAGATGACACATATGTGGTTGACGTTGAAGTCGATGCGTTTGTCGTTGAAGTCGTAGACGCATATGCGTCTGTTGTCGTAGTCGAGCCGACAATTGTCGTACTTGTACCGCCTGTCCCGAGAGTCGTCGTAGTCGTCGCAACGGCAGTACAGATATACGTCGCCGATACGACGTCGGAATCAACCATACCGTCCATAGTCGCTTTTACATACAGAGTTTTAGTCGAAGATACCGCTACTATCTTTCCGGTTACCCAAATTTCGTTATCGAAACTATATTTTATTGTCGCGCCTTTTGTTGAACAGGAAAGATCGACAATAATTGAAGTTGCAAACGTAGTCCCGGTCGGTATAGAAAACGTCGGCTCGGCTACTTTAGGTAAAGTAGTGGTCGTCGTAGTTTCATTTTCGATCATTTTGGCAAGATCTTCCGAACAGGAAGTCGATAGGTAGGATAAGGCGAGCAGAGCAAGAGTAGAAATTAATAGTATTAATTTTACTTTCTTACCTAATAGACGAGATATCGCCTTATGTTCCTGCAGATTTTGAGATATTTTCATTATTACCCCCGAAGCGTTTTTAAAGATATTAGTATAATTTAATCCTTAATTTCGCAGACGTCAAGATAAAATTCGATATATTCAGAAAAAACATTTTTTTTATGAACCGCGCTTAATCCTCAATAAATAAACCTTGATTTTTAGTCAAAATTATTTTAGACTTGAT
>JAGOCL010000256.1 GCA_017998755.1 Spirochaetota bacterium
CAACGCCATCATCGGCAACCCCGTCGAGTCCAAATACGGGCTGACAAAAGATCAGATATTTGAAGCGTATAAAGAAGTCAGGTCTCTCGGCGCGAAACGTTTCGGTATTCATTCGTTTGTAATATCAAACGAGCTTAATAGAGCGAGTTACGTCGAAACGGCGAAGATGCTTTTTGAACTTGCAGTAGAGTTGAAAAATAAAATAGATATCAGACTTGAATTTGTCAACTTAAGCGGCGGTATAGGTATCCCGTACAAGCCGGAACAGGATGCGGTAGATCTCGAGAAACTCGGGGAGGAGATACGGCAATTGTACGACAAGATCGTAGTACTAAACGGCTTAGATCCGCTAAAAATATATTCCGAGTGCGGCAGAATGATAACCGGTCCTTACGGATTTTTAGTAACGACGGCGATCCATCATAAAAATATTTATAAAAACTATATCGGAGTAGACGCTTGTTCCGCGAATCTGATGAGACCGGCTCTATACGGCGCGTATCATCACATAACCGTTTTGGGAAAAGAGGGCGCGCCGCTTGATAACAAATACGACGTCGTCGGTTCGCTCTGCGAAAACAGCGATAAATTTGCAATCGATAGAAATTTACCCAAAATCGACGACGGAGATATTCTGGTAATTCACGATACGGGAGCTCACGGGTACGCGATGGGGTACAATTATAATGGAAAATTGAGAAGCGCCGAACTTCTTTTAAGAGAAGACGGCTCTATCAAACTGATAAGAAGGGCGGAAACTATAGACGATTATTTCTCAACGTTGAATTTTTCCGATATATAATTATTTGGTAAAACAGAACTCAATATTATTGAATATTTTTTAGAAATTATTTAAATTTCCGATAATATAATAGAAGTTTTAGGAGGCTAATTTGATCGGACACAACCCTTATCAGCAATACAAAAAAACTCAAATTGATACGGCAAGTCAGAGCAAACTGATAGTGATGTTATACGACGGGGCGATTAAGTTTATAAATCTTGCCATCGAAGCTATGGCGTCAAAGTCAATCGAGAAAGTACATACTAACATCATTCGCGCTCAGGATATAATTGTGGAATTGATTTCTTCCTTAAATATGGAAGCCGGAGAAATATCGGAAAGACTGCTGAGTATTTATATGTACATTAACAAAAAATTGACCGAAGCGAATATCAAGAAAAGCAAAGATCAGCTTCAAGAAGTTAAGAAATATCTTCAAGATTTGAGGGACGCGTGGGATCTGGCGTCTAAGACTTCCAACGTTACAAATGAAAACAAAGGGGGAGTCAACATTGCAACCTAATTTATTAGCTAAAAAAATAAGAGAAAATTTGTTGTCGCAAAAAGAGAAGTTACAGAAATATCTCACGGTTTTGGAAACGGAAGAAACGGATATCAAATCTCAAGACGCAGACAAACTTATCAAACACATTGAGGCGGAAAAAAATATTATTGAAGAACTTAATTCTTTTAAAAAAATCCTAGATCCGCTCGAAGCGATCTATTCAAATTCTCCTTATAAAAAAGACTCGGCCATCGCGGAATTGAAAAACGGCATCAAGAATTTATCTACTCAAGTTTCGATAAAGTCCGAGAAAAATAAAGAAGTTCTCGATACGGTAATCAAAGAAATAAAACTAAATCTAAAAAACAAACAAAAACTCAACGTCGGCGTAAATTCTTATAAAAAAGTTGAGTCTCATTATATCGATATAAACGGATAAAATAAATACGCAAACCAGTCGGTTTTAGAAAATCCGACTGGTTTGCTCCCATTCCTTCTTTTACCATCTCGGTTTAAATTTTAATAATACAGAGTAACATATTTTGTCTTATCGTCATCGTTAATGAAACTTTACCAAATATCTAATATCGGATCAGCTTCATTTAGAGGTTTATTCATTTGTAAAACCGCCGCTTTACATCCGCCTCTGCATTCTGATAAATAGATACAATTTTTACACATATCGGGATATTGTTCGTCCCAATCTTTAAGATGATTGTTACAAAAAATAGTTTCAATCTTGTCGTTAAAAATATTGCCAAGTATATAAGGGGTATGATTACATAATCTTATATTACCATTTATATCGATAGTAAGGGGCATTTTTTTTAAATCGGAAGAACACCGCGCAAATCTTATATTTTTAAAATTATACGGATTAAGAAAACAATACGGAGTAGATATATTAGACGTTATATGTAATTTATTTCCAACCAATAAATTATCAACTTTATGAAACAACATATTTAAATCAGAACTATTTAGGCGCAGTTTTTCATTATTGTAAATACCTTTTCCGCCTATATTAAACCTATTTAGCATTATCTGATTTATACCGAGATCTTTGAGATATAAAATAGTATTTTCTATGGAATGATAATTTATCTTCGTCGCAATTATTACAATTACAACTTTTAAACCAAGATTGAGCAAAGAATTAATTGATTGTAAGACTTTTTTATGACTGCCTTCCCTATTTGTCATTTTATCATGCTCTTCCGGGATCATTGAATGAAAAGGCGCCTCAAACAGATTAACGTTTATATCTTTCAGTTCCGTAAAAATATTATCGTCGTTATTTGTCCCGTTTGTTATTATAGTAACCGAGCTCTTTTTCATTTTGGCAAATAAAACTACCTCAAGAAATCTCTCGGAAATAAGCGGCTCGCCGCCTGTAAACGTAATATGTTTTATAGGGAAAAGTTTATAGAGTCTTTTTAAGAGCTTTATTGATTTATTATAGCTATTTGAAATTTTATAGTTAAATTTATCATTCTTCCAGATATTATAACAATACAGGCAATCAAGATTGCAATCCTGAGTTATCTCTATGATAATCTTTTCAAGATCATAATTCATTCTAATTTCCCGGAACTATCTTGATCTCAAATTTATTTATATAATTAGAATACTCGTCGTCGGGGACCATCATTTGAGAGTCGACGCTATTGTCAAATATATAAAGGTTATAAATTCCTATGTTTATGTTTTTACTGAGATTAATTTGGAAATTAGCGTTTATCTTTCCGTCAGAATCTGTCGTTTCATCAAAGAAAACAACGTCTCCTTTCTGATATGAAATAAAATCATAATCGCATAAGCGATATGAGAAATAATCTGATTTAATATTTTTTATACTGCCGTCTAAAATATTATCCGACGTTAAATCCACGGTTATTTTTTTATCATCTTTATAATCAGATGCATAGTCTTCTGTAAAAGAAATATAGTTTTCATACTCGTAAGGTTCATAACCGCCTTCATAACAAGTTACCGGGGGGATACAACTTGACGTAGTCGAAGATATAGCGGCGGTAAGCGTTATAATTAGTCCGCCAATTCTTAATTTCTTTTTTAATAATTTGGGGCTACTTTTTGAAATAAAAACAAGAAATGAGACGATTAAAAATCCTATTGATAAAAAAATTATTACGATTGGAATAAAAATATTTTTCTTTAACATTTACGTCTCCCGTAATTTAATTTATTTTATATATTTTGATCGACGACTGTTTATATAAAACATATAGATAATCTTCTATAACGGCTATATCAGAAACGCTTTTCCAGTCGATAAACATAAGCGATCTGTAAGTAAAATCGGGATTGTATCTTCTGATATAATCGTCGTCGACTACATAAATAAATCCATTATTATCGACAAAAAGCCCCAAAGGACTTCTAAACCCTTCATATATTTTTTGGAATCTGCCGTCGACGTTATGAATTTGCAATCTATAATTTTTAGTATCAGATACAATAATATTTCCATTTGATATTTCTATATCGTCCGGACTGTAAAACTGCCCTTCATTACTCCCGCAAACTCCCCATTTTTTAATAAAATTCAGGTCTTTATCATATTTAACGATCCTGTGATTCCCTCTATCTGTAACAAAAACATCGTCGGACGAACTATCGACAACAATTGACGACGGAGCTGATAAAAAGCCCAAATCTACGTTAAGAAAATTTGTATAAGAAAGATATTTGCCTGTCGAATCATATTTTTGTATACGATTTTGCCCCGAATCGACAATAAAATAATTGCCATATTTATCTATTACGCAACATTCCGGCGTTACAATATTAAAGTCGTCGCTAGGATCGTCTTTAAATTCCGAAATTACCTCGCCTTCTTTTGAATATTTTATAACAGTTTTATTATTTCTATCAATAGCAATCAAATTGTTATTATTAACCGATAGTTTTTTCGAATAACAATACCCGGCGATATTTTTATAAAGTTTATAACCGTCGGAACAATAATACCCCTCGTCGCTACGACAGCTAAATTTAGTTAGCCCGTATTGCTCGTTATAACCTCTAATATTATATGAATAAATAGTATCTTTTTTTATGTCAAAATCATCATAAAATAAATCCGTCCCCTCGTAAATAGGTCTCATGCTATTATAAAAACCGCCGTATTGACTTGTTCTATATAAATTATATTTTTCAGATTGAGGAATTTCGTCCCATTCTACCCTTATTCTATCGTTGAACTCGGATTTGGACGCTCTGATTTCGCTACAATATCTTGAGAATTCGAGCCCCTGATAATCGCAACTTGCA
>JAGOCL010000257.1 GCA_017998755.1 Spirochaetota bacterium
AATCGAATTTTGCGTTATTAAAAATTATATTTCGATATCAAAAGAACCGGATTTTAAGAAATAATTGTGTTTTTTCTCGAATTCAACGTTAGTAAACGGCCCGTGTCCGGGATATAATATAAATTCGTCCGATATTTTAGAAAATAATTTTTGTATGGATTTAAAAATTTCTTTATGAGAACTGCCGGGAAGATCGGTTCTTCCGATACTTCCGTAAAATATAGTGTCTCCCGAAAATACTATTTTTCTATCGGGAAATATATAAACTAAAGAATCTTCCGAGTGACCGGGACTTTCTAGCGCGATTATTTTTTCGCTTTTCCATTCGACATGGCCGTTATCAGACAGAACTTCTGCTTTGTCGAGATTAATGTTTAAAACGCCTCTATGGTACTCTTCAGGAATAGAGCATAACATGTTTTTACTTTTATCGTTGATATTTTTGTAAGCTAATTTTGACATATATAATTTAAAATCATACCTTTTTTGAAAATCAAAAAGATTTTCAAAATGGTCAAAGTGAATATGCGTAAGAAATATTATATCAACTTTCAAATTATATTTTTTTATATAACTCTCGACTTCGGGAACGAAATCAAATAATACGCAAGAATTACCGTTTTTTAAAAGATAACAGTTTGTCTGTATGCTACCGCCGACTATCGTCTCTACTTCCATTAAAAACCCCTTTTTGAATCCAGCAATATAGTAACCGGCCCGTCGTTTATAAGATTTACCTCCATCATTTCGGCAAATATTCCCGTCTTGATTTTATCCGTTATTATAACAGATTTAAGAGCCGTTAGAAAATTTTCATATATAACTCTAGCCGTTTCTCCGTTTGCCGCTTTATCAAAAGAAGGACGCCTACCCTTTCTTGCGTCGCCGTATAAAGTAAACTGAGATACAATCAGAACTTCTCCGTCTATATCAATAACGCTTCTATTCATCTTATCCGAATCGTCCTGAAAAATTCTCATATTAGTAATTTTATCTATTATATACTTAATATCTTCCTCGGTATCGTCCGGAGAAATTCCTAATAAACATAAAAGTCCTTTATTTATTGAAGAGTAGATTTGATTATTAATTGAAACGCCGGCGGTTTTTACTCTTTGGACGACAGATCTCATTATCAGTTCCTGATGACGTATTTACCTTCAATGTATGTTTTTTTGTCTTCAAACTTGATTTTACCAAATAATTGGATGTTTTCGTTATTTTCTATAATAAGAGCTTTATCAAAAACCGCCGGTATGATAGCGTCTATAGTTCCGGAAGTTTCGTCGCCAATAACTATGTCAAACGTTATTTTATTTTTGTAAATCGATTTGTTTATAATCCTTCCCGCCCAAACGATATATACGTTTTCGTATAATTTCGGCTCTTTAACAAAATCTTTGTATGCTACTACGTTTTTGAAAAGAGCGTAATCCGGCTCGTTGATAAAATCTTGTAGAATGTCCATCTTCATTTTTACGGAAGGGGAAGCGTTAGAAAGTTTGATTTGGTTAATATTTAATTGAGCCGATACGGCGTCGTTTTCAAGTATTTTAGTTTTTATTTTTTCGAATTTGTCTTTAATCTCTTTTTCGGTATAGGAATATTTATTCAGTTCGTTCTTGGGACTTTCCAGTATTTGCGGGTTGAAGTCATGCAAAAATATTTTTTCAAGTTCGGTTCTTTTATCAATATTTCGGGATTTGTATATTTTATAAAGATATTTACTTGCAATAACTGACAAATATCCTGCTAACGCTAAGACAGATATCAAAATAATTACGAATATGATTTTCTTTACCGGTATATAAAAAGGCTGACCGGGGAGTATTTTCTCAAAATATTCGTCTTCAGATAAATTTATCTCCCTTCCCTTTTCTTTTAAATAATCCAGAGATTTTTTTGCGATTTTATTATTACGGTCTATTTCAAGAACTTTACACCATGCCAAAAGAGCTTTCTCTTTTTCATTGTGTCTTGCGTACATATAAGCTAAATAGTTCAAATCAGTATCGTTGGCGCAACTTTTTTCTTGCAAAATCTCGTAACACATTTTTGAATGATAATAATTTGTCTTATAAAAAGAAGATATGCCCTGAAATCTTAATATTTCAGGGTCAATTTTGTCGATATTACCGCCAATTTTAAAAGCGGTTTTTGAAAGAATTTTATCGTAATTTCTCTGATGCAGTAAATAGGATAAATATATTCTTTTTAAAAAATTCAAACTTTAACTCTCTCCAAATATTCGGCAGTTCTCGTGTCAATTTTTAGAACGTCGTCTTCATTTATAAAAAGAGGAACTAATATTTTAAAACCAGTCTCTAGTTCGACAAACTTAGTCGCTTTAGTCGCCGTGTCCCCTTTTATACCAGGATCAGATTGGGCTACTTTGAGTATTACAAAATTTGGCGCGCTAACAGATAATACGTTGCCGTCGTGTATAGATAAGGTTACTTTACCGTTAAGAACTACAAACTTCTCAACGTCTTCGCACAAATCGGGAGCGACGTGATATTGTTCGTAGGTTTCTTCGTCCATAAAAACATATTGTTCCCCTTCTTTATAGAGATAAGTAGCGTCTTTCTCAAAAACTTGTATATCTTCGATCTTTTCCCCGGATCTAAAGTTAATCTCCTTAGAATTACCAGTTTTGTGACTTCTAGATCTTACTTTAACAAAAGCCGAACCTTTACCCGGAGTAACGTGTTGCATAAACATAACGGTCCACATATCGCCGTCCATTTTGTATATCATACCTTTTCGTATATCCTGTACGTTGATCATAATAAATCCTCAATAATAAAAATAATTTCAGTAATTTAAGATATTTTTTAATTTTTGTCAAATAAATTCAACTTATAATAGCTTGAGAGTCAGGATAATTCTATCGTATTCTCTAATTTAAGTTTGTTGTATTCAAAATAAACAATGTCAGATTCTTGTTTAAAAGAAATTCTACATCCGTTAATTTGAATTTGATTGATATTCTTATTTAAAATAATTTTAAAATAACAACATTTACTTGGAATATCTCCGGATGTAGTAAACGAAATATGAACAGATTCTTTAGCGTAACGTAGCTTTATTCTATGAGAAAGCGTATCCGATTTGTTTGAAATATCAAAATCGGTATTAAAATCTTTGTCGGCGTAAATAATAATTTCATAATTATACAAAAGTTTTGACCGTATAATTTTTTTTATAATAGCGCCGTTAATTTTCAGTAATACAAATAAGTCTATATCTTTTGTAACTATTGTCCAGCCTTCGGTTAAGAAAAGGTTATTTTCGATATCAAACCATTTACCTTCGGGAATATACGCTATTTTCTTGAAAATATAAGAAAAGGTATTAACAAATGCGCAGGAATCATTAATAGTAAAACCAAAAAGCTTGTTGTTTTTTAAAATATAATCGAGACTTAATAATCCGCGGTTTTTAATATTATAATAAAAAATGTCAAATACTATGGATAGTTCGTTTTTCATTTTAATTATTTTTTCTAGAAAATTAAATAATTTAAAAGTTTTTTTTAATTTGACGATTATATCGTAATCGACGAATACATTGGAGAATAAAAGAAAAAAAAGGCATATATTTTTAATTGAGTTTTTTTTATTAATCTTTTTTATATTATCCAATATTAGATTTATATCGCAATATCCCTGAAAAAAAAAGTCTTTTAAACTTGATAAATCTTTTTCGGTATAAATAGATATGATTTTTTTCAACTTTGGAATGTCTTCCGATAGTAGATTTTTTATAAATATTTTGCCTTTTCCCGCGTCGTTTAGTCGAATATAATATAATCTTAAATTATTATAAAACTGCTCGACGCTCGTTTCCGTTCTAAACGATAAATACTGGGGATTATACATATTTTTATTATGTTCTATCAAATATGGTAAAAAAACGACCCCTTCGCAGTATTTTGATAGAGCGCTTAAGTTATCCGATAAGACTTTACCCCCCTCTATAGATACCAAATCGCATATTTTCCTTCCGCCGGGTATAACATAATCTTCTTTTATATTTTTAACATATACCGTTTCGTCGTTTTTTGCGCTTATTATCGTATCGTCGTAAAATATAAGCAAATCAATGTCGTTGATTGACGTTTTTTGATAAATATTTTCCAAAAACAGGAGTTCTTCGTCGGTTTGTAGATTATAGTTCCAGTTCTTTATTATTATGGAGTCTGTAAAATCAGGAAAAGTTTTTTTTATCGCGGATATATTCATATTATTTGATAAGAACTTCTTATAATTTATAATTATAGAAAAAGCTCTTACAGAATCTTCGTTTTCACTTTGATTTGCGGTTGTCTTAATTAATTCATTTAATGAATCGGATAAGTAAATAGAAAAATCTATTTCATTACCGGAAGAAAACGACAGTATTTGACAGTCTTCCTCAGAGAATTCAATTTTTATATCATTTTTGTAGGATAAACCAATCAAAAGAAAAACGTTATCTGATTGAACTATAACAAATTTATACTTAATTATCCGCGAAGTATTCTTTAAAATATCTTTGTAATCAAAATTAGCTTTTCCGGTT
>JAGOCL010000258.1 GCA_017998755.1 Spirochaetota bacterium
AAAAACTCCTTTTTCTCTTTCTATATTAAAATTTGGAAAATAATTAAATTCTAAATAAATTTCTTTATAATATTTATTATCAATTCTTGGTTCAAGACAATAGTAATATTTATTCAATAACTTCTTTTTACTTTCATCTAATGTCGGAAGAATTTTATTAACATAATCCGTCCCTGCAATGTTTTTTTGTAAATAATTTTTATAAACTCTTATTTTACTTACTTTTTTTCCCTCTTTTATAAATTCAATACAGTTTAGATAGTTATGAAAAGATGTATTTTCATTATTTACTTCCTCATACTCAAAAATCCTGTCAATTTTGTCTCTGTCATATTTAAATAGATAGTTATGACGAGATCCTCCCTCTCCGCCTGCCCCCATATCAAAATTCAAAGGTAATATATCCGCTTTTATCATCAATGTATTGACATCATCCCATATTTTTATCTCTTTCATCTTAAATGGGTAAAGATGTACTAAACGATGATTATTGTTTTTAAAATAACTTAACTCGATTTCTACTCTTTTATCAGGATATTCTACTGCAAGAATTGGAATTATAAGTTTTTGGTGTAACCGCTTTTCTTCTCCCCTCTCTTTAAATTGTTCATACATTTCAGTACCATAAATCCATTTAAATTCTCTCTCTTTATACTCTACATAAACGACTCTATCGTCATATTTAATAAACGGACAGGCAATATATTCCATAAAAACCCACCCGGTCAATCCTTTATCCGTTCTTATGTATAACCATGAATTTCTTACGCCATTTATAGTTTCTTCTTTCCCCTCAACAAATTTATACTTCTCATTCCACTCTCCTGCTACAACATCCCCATAACTTAACCTACCCAGTATTTTAGATTTTACATTCGGTTCTTCCCGTATTCTCAACCCCTCGCCGATTATTAGTATCTTCTCATTGTAAAACTCCATCCATCCATCGTAAATCCTCCCCATTTGAGCAATTACCCCTTGTGAAATGATTACTAATAAAGATACGATAAGAATTATCCTCCTACTCATTCGGTATAGCGTCAAGAGATCCCCCTCGGCCTTTCCAAAAACGCCTGTATTTTAGTATCTATATGTATTAACGTCCTGAAATTTCTCGCTCTCAGTAAAATATTTGCGAATTCTTCCGGATAGTTTGGAATAGACTCTGTCCGTAATGCAGATTTCATTATCGGTAGTTAATTTGTGTTGTATGTGGACGGTAAAATTCAAAAGTTCGCTTGTTATATGGCCGGTATCGGTTTTATGGTACAGACCTTTTCCCGTATCGATAGATATTTTATAATTTAGCGGCTTATCAAGTTTGAGCTTCTCGTAAGTCAAAAGAAAAAACCTGTTGGCAAAATAGAGCGAAAACAGAGCCGCTAAATTCGCGCTATCCCCAAAATGGAAAATCAACATTCCGCCGTTATTATTCCAAAACCAGATTCTTCCTCCAAACGGAGCGGCGGCGTTGTTTATTTCTATCCTAATTTGTTCGTAAATCTTTTCAACTGTCGCTTTTGAATATATCCCTACGGCGTCCTTATTCATAAACGCGCTTAACGACAGAAGAGTCATATCGTAATCTTCGCCGTCTTTAAGCGAGTCCCAATCGTAGTTTTGAGGAAGCTCTATTTTATCTTCTTCGTAAAGATTATCTTTCTTTCGCTCGTCGCGCCCGGCTTTGTTATTTATTTTTGATTCTATATAATTCAACGCGCTTTTAAAAGAATTTTTCAGTAATTGATCGGAAAGATCGCCCACCCAGAGACAGTCGGCGGCTCCGCGTCTTATCCATCTCACCACGTTATAAAGCTCTCTGTTTACGGTAAATATTATAACGGTCGGATATGTAGAATATTTTGTTACTATTATATCAAAAACGTCAACGCAGGAGATATAAGAGTCCTCCTCCTCAAGAATTACTATTCTGCCTTTTTTATCGCTTTTCCCGAGAGCTTCGTAATCGTAAAAATTAAATTTCCACGATTTATTGTTTACCGTCATTTTGGTCAGTTTATCGGGAAGCCGAGAATTAGCGAGATGATATACGTCGATTTCTACTTGCATACTTCCCCTTTTATCGGAAACGACAATTGATATATCGTCATTCCGTTGATCTCTTTTTCTCTAAAATAATTTCTTAGCGCGGAATTCACATGCTGGTAAGAATTTTTTGATAACGATACGGTCTGCGGAGTCGTATGAGCTTTTTCAATTTTTTTTGCTAATTCTATCGAATCCGATATAATCGAATCGACTTCTTTTTTGTATTCGGCGCCTCCGACGTTTATCCCCATACGGATTATTATGTCTTCCCCCAAAAGATTCATTGTGGAATTAAACACAATCAACGAACTCATAATATCTATCGACGCTAAAATCGCGCTCTCGACAAAATCGTCCAGGTGAAATACCAATAAGCCGCCGTCCCCTTCCCACGACCAAATTCTTCCGTTTCTGCTTTCTACCGATTTTACAACAAACGACTTAAATATTTTATAACTCTCTTTGATCTTTGCGCCTTCGTATTTTCTGACAAGTTTGGAATTCCCGCAAATATCGACGGAAACGAAGCAAAAATTGTATACTTTCCCCTCTTCGAGGAATCCCCAGTCGTTTCTTTTTTCGTTTCTCTCAATTTTTACTACTTTTTTTAGATTTTGATTATATTCATATCCGGACTCTTTCATCTCGTTCATAATTAATCGTAAATTTGGAAACTCGTAGTTTTCGCTTTTAAAACCGATTTTGGCAGTCTGTATAATTAGTTGGATCAACTGAGTAATTTTATTAATTTCAAATAAATATTCAACCAATTCGTTTGCCGCGTCCTTTCTAGGAATCGAACAATTTGGAGGAAATCCGGTAAGTTCGTATAGGTCCAAATTTTGAATGATCTCGCGCCCGAATAATTGAAGTTTATCCGCGGTAAACGCCTGCGACAACGCTTCCGTTAATAACCTTTTTAGTCGTGAAATTCCCAATATCGAACCCCTTTATAGAAATCTGTTTATTAAAATATCTAAGTTTCTTTTGGTATTAATCGGCCAATAATCTTTACCCGTCATTATGGCTGTATCGAGGGCATTTCGGCAAGAACATTCGTAATCGCCGATTTTAGGAATAATGCGCGTTAAAAGTTTCTTAGCGTTATCGATCCCTTTTTTGAGGTTGCCGACTACCATATCCGCCGTTACCGCCGCCCCTTCATCCCTCCAACAGTCGTAATCTGTGGATATCGCGATCATTCCATAGCATATCTCAGCCTCGCGCGCAAGTTTCGCCTCGGGAATCGCCGTCATACCTATAATATCCCCGCCGATTGACCTGAGATAGGCGCTCTCCGCTTTTGTAGAAAACGCCGGCCCCTCCATACAAACGTAGGTTTTATCCGAATGATAAGAAATATCGAGACCGCGCGCCGCGTCCTTAATAATATTTATCAAATTTGCGCAAAACGGCTCGGCAAAACCGACGTGAGCGACGATCCCGTTTCCAAAAAACGTCGATTTTCTCCCTTTGGTTCTATCTATAATTTGACTTGGAAATACCAAATGAGTCGGCGCAATCTCTTCTCTTAAACTGCCTACAGCGCTAACGGCGATAATACTTTTCACGCCCAGCTTTTTAAATCCGTAAATGTTGGCTCTGTTGTTCAATTCGGAAGGAAGTATCCTGTGTCCCGCTCCGTGCCTTGATAAAAACGCGACTTTTATCCCGTTCAGTTCGCTAAGTATATATTTATCGGAAGGATTGCCAAAAGGAGTTTTTATCTCTATCGAGTCGATTGTTTTCATATTGTCGAGATTGTATAAACCGCTTCCGCCGATAATCCCTATTTCTACGCCGCCATCCATAATTTCACTCCCATTTTTGATATAAGGCATTATAACAGAATTACTCTTTTTGTAAATATTATTGGATAAATTATCGAAATTATTTTTTTGAGTCGAGGTTATTAAAATATTTACGATTATAATTCATATTAGAAAAATAACAATAAAACATTAGGAATTTCACATTGCTTAAATTTTTATCAATAAAAAAAGCCAAGCGTATGAACGGCTTGGCTTGCGCAAACATCTTCAAAGTAACTAATATTTTTATGGGGGTAAAAATCATTTAGTTTCTATGAAAGATAATAAAATGAATCAACCTGTATATATATTCGACCGTTAAACAATTTACTTTAGACGCATATGTTGAATTTTGATGAAATTTGGAATATTTCGTTTTAATACGAAAAAGATAAAAGACATAATTTAAAGAATGGGAATTCCCGTTTTGAATATACTAATATCTCTAAAGCTTTTACTCGCCGTATCAATAAAAACATTAACTTAGGTTTCAAATAATTTGTAAAATTAAAAATTTTTCTATAATAATATAAATTATTTTATTATTTTTATAGCTAAAGGAAATAAATTGGCTAAATTTGTTTGCGCGCTAATCGGATTTACCATAGCGGGATTTAGAGGCGCTATCATTGGTTTTATAGTAGGTTTCATCCTAGATTTCAATTTAGGTTTTTTAAAAGAAGATCGTCGTAATTCCGGCGA
>JAGOCL010000259.1 GCA_017998755.1 Spirochaetota bacterium
CCTCAAACATTGATCGCTGCCGACAACGAAAGAATATATATTAAAGTCGAGGCGCAATCTACGGTAAATAATTCTACCGGAACTTACGCTCTAAAAGTATCCGAGACGCCGTAACTTTTCTTAAAAACTAAATAAAAACGTCCTTCTAATGAATCTAAGGACGTTTTTATTATTATAGTAGTATAGTAATACGGTTTGTATAACGTAAAAGCCTCTGTTTTTAGTTAAATATCTAAGCGAAAATTTATAATTGTAAAGATTATTTACCATTATACACGCCTCCTAAGAATAATTGTTGAAATTTAATTATATTAAATATATATTGTAGAAAGTAGTTTTTCTAAAATATATATTTGTATAATTGATCGGCTTAGGACTGCGTTTTTTTATGAAGTCTTTAAAATTAAAATTTTATCTTATCTTTATTGCGGCGGTCATAACGCCAATATTAATTATGGGAGTTTCATTTTCTTATATATACACATCGCAGATAGAAAAAAGAATTTTAATAGAGCAGAACGATCTTCTAAACTCGCTCAAAGTTAATATAGTTGAAAAACACATTTCGGATACGGAGATGTTATTATTATCCTTATCGAAAGATAAAAATCTTCCGTTAGTTTTTAAAAGCCCCGATATTCGAAAAATGATTTTAGCGGATTGGGAACTGTGCCGTAAGCTTTTTCCGGAAAGATGCTGGATCTATTACGGTTCGGTTGATAATAAGATTCTCGTAATTCCCGAATGGATACCGCCGCTTGGTTACGATCTTCTAAAGCGGCCATGGTATGTAACCGGTATGAAATCCGACGTCGTCAAATGGACCGAACCCTATAAAGAATACATAACCGGCGACATAATTATATCTGCAACAATAGGAATTAAAGATCTGAATGATCAATATACAGGAGTGTTATCTATCGATACTACGACTAAAGATTTTTTGGGAATAATGAAAAAATTCAGTTCGGACAAAGAAACTCGCCTTGTAGCTGTATCTAAGGACGGCTATGTAATTAGTTTAAATCAAAGCGCAGACGAGTTAATTATAGACAACGAGACTATTAACTGGCAAACAATTATTAAAAATCCAAAGAAGACTATAAAAATCAAAAACGCAAATTATTATTATCAAATATCCTCCGTCGATAAACTTCAAATAACTTTTGTAAGTTTAATACCGGCGGAGAGCGTTCATAAGGAAGTATTTCCGGTGTTTTTTTTGATTTATCTGATACTGGCGTTAAGCTTAGTATCGGCGGTCGCCGCGGGATTCTTACTTTCAAAAAAAATAATCGAAGCGATCGTTAAAATTAATTCTCATATTGGGCTGATGGCGCAGGGGGATTATAGTTTAGTCGATACGATTTACGGCTCTATAGAATTTAAAACTATAAATCAAAATTTGAACTTTCTTGCAAAATTCATTAAATCTAAGATGAGAGAATTAACAAAATTGAATGAGATTCTCAATAACGAGTTAATCGAGAATAAAAGACTTGTCGAACTAAGGACTTCTTTATTGCATATATTTGTTCACAATTCGGCTCCGGAGATTATGACGCAATTGGATTTATGCGGCGAAATTCTCGAATCCGATAAGTCAAATCAAACTTTCCTCTCTTTGAGGCGCGCGACAAGAAATCTGAAGACGCTAAATGAAAACGTAATGATTTATCTAAAACTCGACGAGGGAATCGAAAAGATTTATAACGACGAAATTGATCTTGGTTTTATAACTAAAATGATACTTGATAATTGCGGAATTCAAACCGGCGAAAAAAATCTAAAAATTTACTACGATAACGAGGCGGTTTCCGTTATTTACGGACCTTACTTTCTTGTTAAAGTCGCTCTGGAAAATCTGATTGACAATGCGATAAAATATTCTTATCCTAACGGCTTAATAACTATCAAAATCGAAGAGCGCGCCGAAAAGATAATATGGACGATTCAAGATAGCGGACCCGGCTTCTCCAATGAAGATAAAAAGAATTTATACTTCAAATTTCAACGGCTTTCGGCAAAACCTTCGGGAGGAGAAAGTTCTACTGGACTTGGGCTTTATCTGGTAAAAACCATATCGGAATACCTAAATATCGAGCTTACCCTAATTAGCGACAGAAACGTCGGCGGAGCGCGGTTTGAACTAATTTTTAGCAAAAAAGACTAAGACTATTGAAGACGGAGAGCGAACTGTGAACTACCATATACTGATAATCGAGGACAACGAATACACCCGCAAGATGATGGCAAATTATTTGAAAAAAAATGGATATGGCGTTTACGAGGCGTCGTCGGGAAAAGAGGCGAAAGATATTATGAAAAAAAATATAATCGACCTTGTAACCCTCGATCTCAACCTTGGCGATATGGACGGAGAACAAATTCTTACATCTTTGAGAAGGCAGAATATCGATATTCCTGTAATAATCGTTTCTACCGTAGACGGCGTCGATAGAAAAGTAAAAAATTTTGAAGCGGGAGCGGATGATTATCTAACCAAACCGTTTTACAACGAAGAGTTATTGGCAAGGATAAAGAAGCTGTTATCAAGACATAATTATAAAACTGCTCCGCCAAATCGTCTTCAAGAGGTAATAATATCCCCTCCGTTTAAAATTGATCTTTTGTCTTATCAAGCGTATAAAAACGGGCTGTTGCTAAATATGAAGAAAAAAATATTTAATTTATTTCTTTTTTTTCTTCAAAATGAGAACATAGTTTTATCAAAAGATCAGATTTTTGAAAGAGTATGGGGGACGTCGGAAGATTTTAACGATAATACTATAACCGTTCACATTCACGCTCTACGTTCTTTAATAGAAGACGATCCGGTTAATCCCCGTTTTATTAGAACGATAAAAGGGGTGGGTTTTATATACTCTTCTTCATTATAAAAATTAGAATATTCAAAACGGGAATTCCCGTTTTGAATATTCTAATTAAAAGAAAAAAAAGAGACAGTCTTTTGAGACGGTCTCTTTTTTATCAATACAAATTTTACAAATTAAAACTTGAAAGACAATCCTATCGAGTCGTTGGTTGAGAATACGCCCATAGCGATTCCTTCTTTCTTAGCGTACTGGATGATACCCCAGAAAGCCCACATAACGCCCGCGGCTACGAAGAAGAGCCAAGATACCCCGAACAAAGCGTCTCCGGCGTATTCAACATAAAGTCCGGTAAGCGAAGTAGCCCAATCTTTAAACGGAACTCTCATTGTATAACCTACGACCATAAGTATGATCCCGGTTATTGATAATGCGGCAAAACCGACGGTACACCCGATAGCGGCGGCCAAAAATTGTTTTTCATAAGGCGCAATTGCTCCTGCAAAGGTTGCAAAACCGTCGCTTGCTCCTTTAGACGCCATAAGGTCTGCGAATCCGTATGAAGGGAAATTGCCAAAACTAATTTTCTGGACGGCGTCGACTTTGTCGATGGTTTTTTCTGATGAAAATCCCGAAAAAATGCACAAACAAGTAAAAATTGTCGCTAATAAGATTTTTTTCATAATTATCTCCTTTTTTTGTAATTATTTTAATATAGATAAGAATATCATATCAATCTTAAATATATATTAATTATTAGAAAAAATAAAGCCATATTTAACTTTTTTGGTTAAATACGGCCTTATATCAAGATACAAATTTGTTAGGGATTATTTATTCGTTATAAGTAATAGAAACCGACGGCTTTATAGTAAATTCAACATATTGACCCGAGTCGCCGCTAAATTCAGATCTGACTGTAAAAGTACCGTCAATTTTTGCTATTTCTTCTATTTCGCTTACCATTTTGGTAAAGTCGACATTTTTTAAAGAATCGTCTCCCGACGAACTATCCGCTTCATACAAATCTCTGATAGTAATAGTTAGTTGATCGGTTCCGGAATAATAATCAAACGTCTGTTCGGTTCCGCCGTAAGAAACTGTACCGTCGGCAAATTCAAATAAATTATTGGACGCATGATCCCAAAGCGTTTTACCGACTATTGAATCTATGCCGCCTTGTAAATAATTAACTTTCCCATATATTTCCATCCCTCCCGCCTCGTTATCGGTACCTGTAACTGCGGTTACTTTTAGTCCGACATGCGTTATTCCGGTATAAGCGACCGAACTTCTGGAGGTATAATCCCCGGTAAACTTGACGTTGGCGATCGAGTTATCGTCTACATAGCGAAGTTTGTACGCTATAATAACGCCTCTGTTGTTTTCAGAAAATCCTCCGTTTCTAATCTCGTCCATAAAGCTTTCAAGCGAAGTAGGAGAAGACGAACCGCCGATAAGATTGATTTTTATTGTCGAAGTCTCGTTCAACTTGGTTTTTGCAACCGCAACGTCCGCTTCGACAGTCCACGGACCGTAAGAACAAGCCGCGGCTAACGTCGTTTCAAACGCTTTTTTGTCAAGCGTCGTTTCGACAGATAGAAATCCTACTCTGCCGTAAGCTACAGACGCGACGTAAACCGGTCTGTATCCTTTAAAAGCGGTAACGTCGAAACTTTCGTATAAGAATTTATCGCCGGCTTGGTCTATGTCGACGGTATAAAAAG
>JAGOCL010000260.1 GCA_017998755.1 Spirochaetota bacterium
CGGTTGACGCGCAGAGCTTTTTTCTCAATATTATCTATGATTTTATCAAAATCAATTAGGAACAAAGATAAAAAAGCTTTAGAATTAATAATAAACGAACTTTTTAGGTCCCAAAATATAAAGAAAATTGATTTTTATTCAAAAATTATCACAATAAACAGAGAAAAACCGGATTTTCAAAAAAATAATAATATTTTATTAACTCAAAACATCTATTATAAGAATATTTACTTAGGTTCGCTGGACGCTTACGTCGACTAAAGCGTCGCGTTAATATCCCTTTTTTTCTTCTTGCGTTTTTTAGAGCTAATAAGGTAATGGATAGGTTTCAGAACGCTAATATTCTCGCATATTACGTTCATCGCCGACATTAACGGAACCGCAAGAAATATCCCGGCCACTCCCCATATATAACCCCATGCAAACAACGAGGTAAAAACTACTATCGAACTCAAATTTGAGCTTTGACTTTGAAATTTCGGCTCCAATAAATTACCCAGAACCTGTTGCAAAACCGTTAGCGAGATTAATAAAAATATAGGCTTAATTATAACGCTAGACTCGATCAACGACATAGTAAAAGGTAAAAGGACGGAAACGATAGACCCCGCGTAAGGTATAAAATTAAATATAAAAGCGACAGATCCCCATAAAATCGAATACCTGACGCCAAACAAGTAACAAATTAGAAAAGTTAAAACGCCTGTAATCAGACTGATAAGAGATTTAACAACCATATACCGCTGAATTTGTTGAATTATGTTAGAAATAATTTTATTGATTCTAGAACTGTTTTCAGGATAGGCTCTCGATATTCTGGAAGATATTTTGTTTATACCGGGAATTATAAAAATAAGCGAGAAAATAAACACCATAAAATCTTTGATTATGGATATGGTTTTACTCATAGATAACACTAAATAAGCGCCGAAATTCATCTTGGCAAAAAGCTCAAATATTGAGGTTTTAAGTTTTTGTTCGCTAAAATATTCTTTTATAACCGGTAATTTTGATACGTCTGATAATAAATTGAGAAGTCTTTTCTGAATAGCCTCGGATAGGTTCGGAAAATCCTCTAAAAAACTTTGAAAAGTGATAAACAATAGAAATATAAGGGAAGATATCAGCGATACCGATAAAATAACGACTATTACGGTAGAAATCCATGTAGGGATCCTGGTCTTACTCATTCTGATTAAAAGAGGTTGCAACATCAAAGAAACAAAAAGACCAAAAAATATCGGAACCAAAAAAGCGGACATATAATGCGTAATATAAAGTATAAGTATAACAAAAAAAGCGCACAGTATAAGAAAAATATTTTTTAACGTATCTTCGATATTAGACATAACCCGCCCCGCCGATAAGTAAAGAAAACTACTAAGAAAAACTATTGTTTACGTATTGAATTTATATCAACAATCTAATTATTATTTTAATATTTGTCAAGAAAATAATAGATATTATTATAACTCCTTTATTTTGATATTTAAGTATATATAATCTCTTAAGCGGCTCAACTCTAAGAGGTATTGATATACTAATAAATAAGAATAATGAAAAAAAATAAATTTATTGTAAAAGCCCTTCCCTATAAAATTGCTCTCTTTTTTTTAATACGGCGTAAGGCGCGTCAAAAACTTCTTCAATGTTTTTTTTGTTAAATAGTTCCGAAGTTTTTCCAACGACAGGATTTGATTTTTTATAAAAAAGAATCGCATAGTCCGAATAGTTTTTCGTAAGTTCCAATTCATGGGCTGAATATAAAATAGATATATTGTATTTCTTTGAAAAACTAACTAGGTATTCAAATATTTTACTCTTAATATGATCTTCGCAAGCAAAAACCGGTTCGTCCATCATTATAATCTGCGTTCCATAAAGAATTGAAAACGCGACAATTGCTCTTTGCAGTTCGCCTTTGCTGATTTCCTGAGTTTTTCTGTCCAATATTTTTTCCAGATCGCATATATTAATAACTTCGTCGATAATGTTTTCAGATATATTTTTTCTAGATAGAAATCCGTTATTGTAAACTTCTTTTAACAAAGTCCTTATATTTTCTTCCGTCTCAAATTCCATATTTTGGTAGATAAATGAAACCAACTCTCTACGCGTCAATTCGTCGGAGTATACTTCTTTAGAATTTATACCGTTTATATAAATATCTCCGAGCCGAGGGAGTAGAAGCCCTCCGCATAACAGCATAAAAGTCGACTTTCCAACGCCGTTCTGTCCTATCAAACCGGTTACTCCGTAAGGTATTGATAAACTTACATTTTTAAATACCTCTACAGGATCCGAGTCTTCGTCTTTTGGGTATGTAAAACTAATGTTATTAATCTCAATTTGCGTCATAATACTCTTCCACAACAATATTTTTTATTATTATTACTTTAAACTTAAATATTTCTCTATATTCGATCCTTTCCAGCTTCTTTTCAATTTCTCCGATATATTTTATCTGTTTTATATTATTTTCAAGCTTAACTAAGTAACTTTTATCATATTTATAGTAGTTATTTTTGTCGTCGACTCCTACTATAAAATCGTCTCTTGTTTTATATAAATTTTTATAATCTGATTTAATGTCTGTAACAGTAATCATCTCTATCAGTATTTCTCGAATCTTAAAGTAATTAAAGTCTTTTTTTATTCTTTCAACAGATTCTTTTTTATTTTCAAATCGAGCGCAAAAAACCTTCTCTGAAGACGCCATACTATAAAAGATCAACTCAAAATATTCGTTTTTAAAATCATAAAAAAAATCAAAATTGTAACTAAGGTTTTTTTCGGTATATACGCCTTTTATGGTCCCCTTTTCCTGAAAATATAAATTTTTATGAATTTTCTCTTGAATATCTTCTACATTCTTACCGACTAATTTCTCAGAAAACTGATAATTAATCGTTCTGCACTCCATAAAAATACCAGTTAAAACCAATATAAGTATAAAATAATTATTTTTATCTTTTTTCATCTTAAAGCCTCTATTATTATCAAATATTCTCCTTTATTGATATTTTTCATACTAATCTCTTTTTCTACCTTGGCTATGTCCCCATAAAAAAGAGTTTCGTCGGTTTGAGTTAGATTATATGAAACAAATACGGCTCGATTTTTTAATCTATTTCTTAAAAGTTCCAGAATATTTTTTAATCTGTAAGGCGATTCCATTAATATAATCGTCTCTCTTCGTTTAAGCAATAAATCTATCTCTTTTTCTCGGATCTCTCTTTTTTGAGAAATAAAACCGGCAAAATAAAAATCTTTTACTTTAAAAGGCGCCAAAGTTAAAGCTGTAATAATTGAATTTACGCCCGGAATTGTAATAATTTTGATATTTTTTTTTCTCAAAAAACTTAATAATTCAAAACCCGGATCTTCAAACAAAGGAGTCCCGCAGTCCGATATTAGAGCTCCGCTCTCCCCTTTCTTCAACAAATCGTAAGATATTTCCATTGCTTCCCGCTCGTTATCTCTCGAACAAACGACAAATTTCTTTTTAGGAATTCTCAAAGCTCCAAATAATCTATCGTATTCCTTTTCCGATTCGCAGGCTATAAAATCGACTTTTTGAAGAATTTCTTGCGCTCTGAATGTTATGTCTTTATAATTACCGATAGGCGTCGCAACTATATAAAAATCGCTCACCCCTTCCTCCAAAAAAAAACCCCGCAAATGCCGTGGCAAAGAGTAGTTTAACGCCCGGATAATCCAGGTGGGTTTCCTCAACTTTGCTTCTTATAATTTCGCGGGACAGCCCGTAAAACAGATAATCGACAAAATTATATTGGAATCCCTTAATAATAGGTTGAGCAGAAAACAATTCTCATTTCACCAACATCGCAGGGTCGTTTATTTTATCATAACTTTAATGAAAATTCAAGCTGTTTTATCGCTTGGTTGATTATTTCCTCGATTTTTTGATTGTCTCCGCTCATCGGCGTTTTCTTAGACTTCGCTAAATTATACAATTCGTCAGTTACTTTGAGTCCCGCTAAAACCGCTATATCTAGCTGGGATTTATTAGGCGCTTTTTTTTGTAATGACTCTACAATACTCTTAAAGTAATTACCAACTTTTATCAACTCGTCTTTCTTACCGTCTTCGGTTACCAAACTAAAATTCTGACCAAAAAGTTCTAAATTATACTTGTCGCCGTTCATATACCTATAAAACCCCTCTTGGCAAATCTTCGTCGTTTTGATCTTCAGCGTTATCAATATCAAAATCTATTTCAGAAAGCTCTTCATTATCAATAAGTAATTTTTTGTAGTTTTCCTCATAATCTTTTTCAAGATTATTTTGCGAATCAAATATATCGTCTTCATTCGACTCGCGCTCGTTTACTTCGACAATATTGTCGTTTTCAATTGTTTCGTCGCCGGAAATTTCTCTTTGTTCGTTAAAAAGACTATTTTGTTCAGAGCCGCTATCCGACAATATTTCCGATCCGACGCTTTCATTTGCTCCGCCGGTGAATAAGTTTTTACCGTCTCCGATATTTTCCGTATTAATAAATTTTCTAAGTATTTCTTCTTCATC
>JAGOCL010000261.1 GCA_017998755.1 Spirochaetota bacterium
ATATTTGTCGGATCAACTTCAAGATTTTTTGATAAATACTTTGGATTAGAAAAAATATTGAGGTTTCATAGGACTTTTACATTTATTTCTTTTGTTATATTACTATTTCATCCGTTTTTAATTAATATTTCAAATATTTTAGATGGGACTTTCGCAAATATCGTAGATTATTTGACGGTATATCAATATATATTCGGAGTTATATCGTTTGTTTTTTTTGCTTGCGTCGTCGTTATTTCTTATTTTTATTTTAAAAAAATCAATTTTCTATTATGGATTACTTTTCATAGATTAACTATAATTTCATATTTTTTGGCTTTTATTCATATACAATTTTTTGCGGTTTTATCTTTAGATAACGCGTTTTTGAAAATATTAATATATAGCGGTTTGATGTTAGCCATATCCGGAGCGCTATCTAGAATAATAATCATGATATTAAAAAAGAAGCGCTACGGAAAGGTAATTGAAAACGTTATGGAAACCTCCGACGTTTATTCCATACGAGTAAAAAAGCCCGAAAACTTTCATTTTACCGCCGGGCAGTTTTGCTTTATATCTTTCAACATCAAGGGGATGAGAAAGCCCCATCCTTTTACAATATCGAGTTCTCCGGAAGACGAATATTTACAATTTACTATCAAGTCTTTAGGCAAGTTCACGAGTCGTATAAAAGAAATAAAAACCGGTGAGATTGTAAAGATCGACGGACCTTACGGAGTATTTACTTACCGCGGAGCTAAGTCTGTTTTTATTGCCGGAGGAGTCGGAATTACTCCATTTATAAGCTTTATATCGTCGTTTAAGGATAAACGAGCCGATTTTACTTTATTATTCGGAAATAAAACAAAAAGCGATATACTGTTTAAAAAAGAGCTGGATTCGGCTCAGGGCGGAAAGATTATTCACGTTTTAAGTTCCGAAAAAGTCGAAGGTTACGAAAGCGGGTTTATATCAAAAGATATAATCTGGAAATATTGCGATTTATCCGAAGACTTCTATCTTTGCGGTCCGCCGATTTTAGTAAAAAACTCTTATGCTATTTTGACTTCTCTCGGAGTAAAGAAAAACAGGATATTCAATGAAAAACAGTTCTGGTCTTAAAGATAAAAAGATATCGTTATTCGGAGATATTACTATCGATTTGATATTAAATAAAACCAATGGAACGTTTACCCCTTTTATCGGCGGGTCGGTATTTAATACCGCGGTATCGTTAAAAAATCTCGGCGCCGACGTTGATTTTAATTCATATATAGGCGACGACTATTGGGGAAGGCGCATACTAGATTATATTAGAAATAATAATCTAAATTTCGACAATATCATAAGATTGGAAGATCATAAAACTTCCGTCGCTTTTGCCATACCGCAAGATAACGGCGAGACTTTTTACGAATTTTATAAATCGACTAAAATAGTTGAGATGAATTTTAATCTCGACGACTGTTTTTTGTTTCATCTCGGTTCTTCATTTTGCGTAATTGACGAGAACGATAGCAATATTGAAAAAATATTTAAACATTGCAAAGAAAACGGCGTTTTGATAAGTTACGATCCAAATTATCGAAAGAAACAGAGTAATGTCGATAACATACTAAGAAATCTAAAAAACGCCGACATTGTAAAAGCGTCCACGACGGACTTAAAAAACATTTTTGGAGATATGAGTTTAGAAAGTTACGTAGAAGTAATAAGGTCTTTTGGGGTTAAACTTGTCGTAGTTACTTTAGGGGGCGACGGGGCCGTTGCGTCTAATAAAACAGGAACATATGTTACTGTTTCAGCCGGTGAAAAACGCCGTTATCAAAATACCATCGGCGCCGGCGACAATTTTTCTTCAGGGTTGTTATATTATATTTCTAAAAATATTGGCAAATTGCGTCTAAGCGACCTCGACGAAGAGTTTCTTACCAAAGCGCTATCATTTTCAAACGAAGTTGCAAAGAAGTATTTGAAAAATAAAAATAGTTAATATTAAGCCGGCGCGCGTTTACGAAGTTATTTTGGATTTTAGATCTTCGACGCTTGCGAGGTTTTTTCCGATAATACTTTTTATAGAGCTTATTATTTGAAAGAGTTCTTCCTGCTTTTCTTTTTGTTCGTCAAGAGAGCCGTTGATTTTATTGAAAGAGGTTTTTATTCCATTTAAATTTGAAATAATACCTTCGTTTTCTTCTATATCTTTTTCAGTCATGTCTTTTATTTTGAGCGTATCCTCAAGAAGAGCGTCGACGCCGGCTAAGATCGCAGTGGATTCGCCGTTGAGACTTGATATAAGAGCGTTTATATTATCGATCATTTGCGCCGATTTATTGGAATTATCAATAATTTCAAATAATTTATCGGATACGATATCTGAAAACTCTTTACTATCTGTTATAATCTTTGACATTTCATTTATCTGGGAAAAACTTTTATCGAGACTTTGTTTGGATTGAAAAGCTAATTTTCGTATCTCTTGAGCGACTATCGCAAAACCTTTACCGCTTTCGCCCGCTCGAGCCGCTTCAATCGAAGCGTTTATAGACAACAAGTTTGTCTTTGCCGTTATATTTTCCAACGAATTTAGAATATCTAATATAAAGTTAGAATACTGCGATATTGCGTTTATAGAATCTTTGGATTTCTGTACCGTTTCTTTGCTTGCCGACGCTATACGGGCAAGGTTAGAAGCAAAATTGTTTGATTCGTTCACGGAGTTTGACGTGGAATCAATATGGCTTGATATACTCTGAAGAGTCGCATTAATTTCCTCAACGCTTGAGCTCTGATTTATAACCGAATCGTTTATCTCTTTTCCCGAGATAGTTATCTTTTTCTTTATTTTATCGAGTATTCCTTCGACGTTTTCAAATTGAGACGATACGTCTACTGAAATATCGCTCGTTTCTTTTTTATATTTATTGATAATGTCGTTAGCCGTAACGGTCAAACTTTTTAGTTCTTCGCCGGTAGACGATATTTCGACCGACAGCTTGGAAATATCCGAGAAAAGAGCGTTTAGAGCGCCGTTTTGTTTTAACGCTTCGGCTCTGTTCCTTTCTGATTCTTTATAAACAATCGATTGTTCGTTAGATAAAAGAAAAAATATAAATAAAATCAAAAATAGATAACCAAAGTTTATAAGATAGGTATACGGAACTACCTTCATATTAACGTAAATTATATCGTGAACGCTGGTTAATATAACAAGAAACATTCCGGACAATATTATCAACGATCCCATTTTTTTGTGTTTAAAAGCTGAAATTGAAAGCATTACGACTACAAATATTAATAGGGGGGTTATGACAAAATTTGTCGTTATAAGAAAAATCTTATTAATCGAAGCTTTATCGTAAGCAATTATTTTTGCTATACTCAAAATTATTATTGGAATAGGAATCAATAATTTTAATAATTTTTTATTATTAAGTATGCCGGTATAATTCATTGTAAAAAGCGATAAAAAATACAATGTTATCGGCAAACCGATTCTTGAAAAGAGTTCGAGAAGATTTTCATTATTTGAGTCAAATTGAAAAGCCATATTGGAATAACTAAAGCCGAAGGCAAAACAGAAAAGAGCAAAATACAGATATTTACGTTCTTTAAATTTTCTCATTAGCAAAAGAAATAAAAAGTACAATCCCAATACCAACGTTAAAATTATATTTGCCTGAACCATTGTTACGTTAAAAAACTTTCTCCAAAATATTTTGGTATTGTTGTTGTCAATGTTATCTATAACGGCGGTTCCGAACGGAGCAAAATCTCCGTAAGATAAGATTTCGATCGCTAAAACATTGGATTTATCGTCGTATTTGAGAATATCTCTGGATAAATAGTAGTTTCTAGGCTCGTAAACGGCAGAGTTTAAAATATTACCGTATCTTCCCTGTTTACCTATCAAAATTCCGTTAAGATAGACATTAATCGGGTAAGTAAGAGGTCCGATATATAGCGACAAGTTTTTATTTCTAGCCTCCTCTTTTAGCTTAAACTCAAACTTAAGCGTGTGCATTCTTTCGTCGTCGTCGATACCGGGATTTCTTGACAGCCCTTTCAGATCGTACGTCTTGAACGGAGAAAAGTTATCGTCGATATATTTGCCAAACTCCATTTTACTCTCGTAAATAAAAAAATTCCCAACGCTTATTTCTCTGTTAGCGCTTTGAGCGTTTACAAAAATGAATATAGAAGATAGAATTATTAAGAGTAATTTGGATTTTGTCATAGTTTTTATAATAAAATTTAACGGCGGCGACCGCCGTTAAATTTTTAAGCCGTTTATTCTCGTTTTCCTAGTCTGGAATCCATAATCATCAAACCGCTGAAATTATCTCCGATTTGTTTCAATTTTTCTACGATAACGCTTGCTGAATCTTCTTCTTCGACTTGTTCTTTGACGTAATATGCGAGGAAGTTTTCGGTCGCGTAATCTTTCTCCGCTTTCGCAGAGTCCAATATCTTATAAATTGAGTCGGTTATATATTTCTCATGCTCGTATGCTTCCAAAAAAGCGTCTAACGGGGATTTCCATTCGGTTTTTGGCTCTTTAATTG